>CAZAXY010000003.1:0-73083 GCA_964489125.1 uncultured Saprospiraceae bacterium | reverse complement strand
ATCGAATGCTGAGCTCATTACTGAGGACGATATCTGATATATTGCAATTGTGTTCCTCAGTATACTTTAGCAATTCGGTTCCTGTCTGAACAGGGTAGGGCAGATTATAGTTGACTTTTGATTGCTGTTGATTGTCAGGAGACTCAAAAAATCCACCACCAACAGAGGCATAAAGCTTCTCCTTAATTAGTGTAGAATTGCTGAATGCACTGAGTTTCATGGTGTTAGGATGTAACTCATGTGTAAAGGCTTCAAATTGGATGTCTCTGTCCATATCAAATACAACGGGCGCTCCATTTAGGAGTAATGATTTGGTTTCTCTCACCTCTTGAATGATCCTACCAATGCTACTGGTATCAATAGACTTAGGATCATAGCCCAGCATTCCTAACACCAGCGCCTTGTCAGTTGCATGGCCTACTCCAGTTTTAGATAGAGACCCGTAGAGATGTACAGTGATCATATCTACATGTGCTACGCCAGTGATAAAATCCGTAGCAGCAAGCCATGGCCCAAGGGTATGAGAACTCGAGGGACCTACTCCAATTTTGAATATGTCAAATACACTGATGGTCTCCATGAATGCTTTAGATGTTCATATGATCTCTTTGAACACAACGAATTCTGTCATTCTTAGTTTGTGCTTGTCTAGCTATAAAATGATATCGTCTGGTACGACCCAATCTAAGATATGAGATATTTTGAAGTGTTGGTATGTTGCCAGTCAGTAAATATCTGTTGATCAAAGAAGATCTCAAATGGTAATCGCCTAGCCAATGGACTTATTCGCCAGTGTCATACTCATGAACTATAACAGGTCCTTGATTGCTTGCTGCTATGAGATACTCTCGGTCCACTCCGCTGGCTGTTACCATTTTTCTAACATCGTTGTTAAGGAGTAATCCTGACTCGTTATATGACATCGCTTTAAAATTAAGTGATCCGTCTCCTAACAACAACTGTCCGATGCCTGCATCAGCTCTCGGTGTCTCGACTTCAGACATATACAAATTTCCAGCGAGCAATATATCCAAATGATTGTCACGATTGAAATCTCTAATCAAGATGTCATTAGTGGAAGACAGCTGAGACTCCACTGGCAATACTTGTTTAGTATACTGACCAGCACCACCATTGTTCATGACTATAGTCGAGAAATCTTTGACCTTATAATGATCTGCCGAACTCAATTGAGCAGCACCATAAACATCAGACATAGTTGCCTTGGCAAAAGATTCATAATCTTTAAATTTTGATTTGATTCCGGGGATTTGATCTGAGGAGCATTGCCTACCCCTGACGGGATATTGTTTTTCATTGTTATAGTATCCTAAGACTATATCTGGAGAGGCGTTTTTGTCAAAGTCGTCCACGTACAAGTCAAATGTCGCATCTGGATTAGCCTGATATTTATAGTTAATCCCAAGATTGCCAACGACTAAATCCTGATCACCATCTCGGTCTAAGTCTTCCTTATTAATGCTAAACCACCAGCCTCTGGTGTCATCCATCCCTAACTCAGCAGTCTTGTCCTGGAAGCGCCCCTTATCATTGATAAATACAGTAATTGGCATCCACTCACCAACCATAACTAAATCTATATCACCATCTTCTTCATAATCTAACCATATGGCATCCGTGACCATACCGATATCCGAAACTTCTTCCATAACTCTTGATGTAGCATCTTCAAATCGCAGCACTCCACTTTCTAACTTATTCTCGAGTAGGTAGCTCTTGCCAGCATATGGATATTGTGCTGGCAACATCCGACCCCCTATGAAAATATCCAAGTCTCCATCTCCATCGTAATCATGTGATCGCACACATGAACCACTGCTTAACACTTCGGGAAGTTTATCATAGTAACTAAACACTCCATTGTCATTGATATATAATCGGTCATTATAAAAACCACTTTTATATGGTAATTCATAGCCACCACTGACGACGAATAGGTCTAGATCACCATCATTATCCACATCAAAAAATTGAGCATCAATTTCTTCCATAAGGTTAGCATCAGGAAAGTCTTGCAACAACTTAAACTGGCCATTATCTATCTGAATATATATGCCACTGGTGCCTCTACTGGCAGAGCCTATGTACAGATCTTCCTTACCATCTCCATTTATATCTGCAGCTGCTAATGCTGGGCCCCATTGTGACATTTTATGAGGTAATAGAATCTGAAATTTATAATCATCAAATGTGTTTTCTACATGCTCTGGTAGATTGGTTTCATGGTGTATTTTTCTGAAAGTGCGATGTTTTGTTGGTTGCTCGGCGTAATAAGCGTTGAGCGCTCCTTTGCGCAGGTTTAAGTTTTGATTAGCCTGCACATTTACTTGGTATTCTTGAGTACCGTCTGGCCATGTGACGATCAGTGTGTCTATTATTGTGACTTCATCCAATCCAAAGTGAATGGTTGGAGATACAGATGATTGAAACCCACGTGTCAGCGTCAAGTGCTGATGTTGCGAGCCCGTTGACGTTATCAATTGAACTTGTGCGCCGATAGCGTTTCTGTTAGCGTCATCCTGAGTCAGATCAATGCTGATAAAATTAGCGGTACTCGCAAGATTATTCTTGTATATATATGCTGGCTGATCTATATTATTGACTAACAAGTCTAGTCTGCCATCATTATTTAAGTCAGCATATGCTACACCATTGGAAAATCCGATCATGTCGCTTATGCCCCAAGCATCATTGGATTTTGAAAAAGTAAGGTCTTTATTATTTCTGAATATGTAATTGGTTATAGGTTCTGATGGAATATTTTCCACTTCTAATTTTAGCTCTTGGTTACTGACTTTATTCAGGTTTTTTTCTAGGCCTATAAAGAAATCTCTATTGTTTATATCTCGGCGCGTGCCATTACTGACAAATATGTCCTTCCAGCCATCATTGTCAAAATCTGCAAATAGTGGGCCCCAACTCCAATCTGTGGTTGCCACGCCAGCTGCCCAAGTTACATTACTGTACACAGGAAGATCGTCGTAATTGCCCCTGTTGAGTTGTAAGGCATTGTACATATACTGATAGTGCATACCGAAGTCTACCGTACTCCAGAATAAGTTTGGATTCATACTGGCCATGTTAGACTTGGCTCTGCGGTTGTCCTCCGCCGCCATGTCTACTTGCATGATATCGAGCATGCCATCATTATTATAATCTGAGATGTCCACACCCATCCCATAAAAGGAAGTCTGCTTAGTGGACTTCTTTAAGGCTTCATCGAAGGATCCATCTTTATTATTGATGTACATGTAATCTGGCGTGCTAAAATCATTGGAAACATAGATATCCTCCCAGCCGTCTCCATTGAGATCACCAACTGTCGCACTTAGGGATAGTCCATAGGATAACAATCCGGCCTCCTCAGTCACATCTGTGAATCCAGTTATCCCATCATTTCGATATAGATGATCACTATCCTTAATCGTGACATTGTCCATTAGTTTTCTATAGACTTCATTGGGCGTGGCAAATGAGGTGATCGGATAATTAGCCACATATAGATCTAAGTCACCATCCTTGTCGTAATCAAAAAACGTAGATTGTACGCTCTTACCTACATCGTCGATTCCATAATCTTTAGCCTCCTCTGTGAATGTCAAGTCACCATTATTAATGTACAACTCATTGCTGGTGGTTCTATCCTTGCCTGAGACTGAAAGATATAGGTCCAAGTAGCCGTCTCCATTGATGTCTACCATGGTAGCTCCTGCATACCAGCGTTCATCTCCTTGTATACCTGCACGCTCACTGATATCCTCAAACTGGAAGTTACCCTTATTGAGGTACAGTTTATTGGATACCATGTTGCCAGAAAAAAATACATCGTCTAATCCATCATTGTCTATATCACCTACTGCAACGCCACCACCCATATAGAGATAGGGGTAAGTGAAGTAATTGAGTTCGTCAGTTTCTACAAGAACATTGTTGAAGTCGATACCAGAGTGTGAAGAATCAATTCTGGCAAATTTCTCTTGGCTGGATTGATCTTGACAAGCCAAGATTGTCAGGGCAAGAATGAGTACAATGAAAAGATGATAATCTTTCAGTCCGGCATCATAATAATATTTGGGTATTTGCAATGACATTACTCTGGATGAAAGGAGAATATATGAGACTATGGTAAACAAAAATCACCTCGTGAAGAGAACTTCACGAGGTGATATATAAGATTAAAGTTACGTTTTAGTAACCTGGGTTTTGATTTAAGTTTGGATTGGCTAATATTTCAGCTCTCGGTATCCAAACAACCTCATCTCTTCCAGAATTAAATACGCCTCCGGAAATAGACTTAGGATGTGGTCCTGGATGTGCCGAATTGGCCCCAAGGTATCTTTCTGCCAGACCCCATCTTGCCAAATCGAAAAACCTATGACCTTCGCCAGTGAGTTCCATGACTCTTTCATTTATGATAGCCTGTCCCATTTCCGCCTGGCTTAGACCCGACAGAGGAGCGATTTCTGCTCTGGCTCTGACCATATTGATAAATGGCTCAGCTTGATCCGGTTGACCACTTGCATTGAGCGATTCCGCCAGCATAAGTAGCACATCAGAATATCTTACTATACGCCAGTTAGGTCCATAATCATCGCCTAAGAATCCTGTACCTCCCACAGGCAACTCAAGTCCTGAGTACTTCCGAGAAAATATAGGCTCGAGACCTTGATTTGCTGGATTAGAAACCACAAGTGCATTGACGATTTCGATATCTCCTGCCATGCCTTCAGTAAATGGAGTTCCAGCGTTGACTGTTGCTCCAGGATAGTCAAATGCTATAGTAGCATTCCTACGGCCGATGTCTCCATTCGCCTCATAGATGTCTCTCACCCAAGGATTAATGACATGCCCCTGATCAGGTGATTGAGTCGGTGGCGCATACTCAATAACAAAGTTTCCTTGAGTACCTGAGTTTGGTATATCCCTGCCCCAAACAAAATTACCATTACCTATAGGATGGTATTGCAACTCGAATACTGACTCAGAGTTGTTTTCGTTGACTTGAGTAAAGTTTTCGCTATACTGGCTAAGTGGCAACAAACTAAAGTTTCCGCTATTGACTACTGTCATAAATGCCGAAGCCGCTTCGGCAAAGTTGTTCTCTCCTAACAAGCCGCTTCTATACAGTAAACTCTTGCCCCTCATGGCAGCAGCACTAAAGCTTGTTGGACGACCAAGGTCTTCTCCAGTCCATTGTGCTGGTAGCATACTTTCTGCTTGCGCAAAATCACTGACGATAAGATCCCAAATTGCCTCTCGCCCAGACTGAGAAGGGAATAGGTCATCGTCATTCGCTAAGTCAGGTGTAGAAGTAACCAGTGGGACATCTCCATAAACATTAGTCAGGTAGAAGTATGTAAATGCTCTGAAAAAGAATGCTTGGCCGAGGATACTGTTGCGAGCAGCTTGATCAGGCACATTTGTGCTATTCACATTTTCCATGATCGAGTTGGCCCTGAAAATTACAGCGTAACTCTCTTGGTATGGCTCTAAGGCCCATCTTGAGATCCCTGGCTCTCCATCAAATGTTGACATGGCTGTATTACTACCATTCGGTAGGATATTCATTGCATCTGTCCTGAGTAGCGCGCCTACATGGGTGATTCTACCCCAGTGGAAGGTGCCAGTAAACGGATGGTACATACCATTAACCGCAAGTCTAGCATCAACTTCATTTCTCCAAAAAGATAGGGTTGATATTTCATTTGGATTAACTTGATCCAAGACTTCATCACTACAACTAAATGGTAGTAGCAGTATTGTAGCTAATAATGCCGTTATTATAATTTTTGATTTCATAATAATTAAATTTTTTCGATTAAAAAGTGAAGTCTACTCCAAAAATAAAGCTTCTTGCATTCGGATATGCTCTAATGTCTATTCCTCTTCCTGTTATGGAATTTACCACGGGTCTAAAACCAAAAAAGCCATCATTTTCATTCGACCTTGCTCCATTTGTCGAAGCCACATCAGGATCGTATCCAGAATAACCAGTTATAACAAACAAGTTTTGCGCTGTAAACGATACCCTGACACCTTCTATGCCTCGTATATTAATAATATTCCCAAGATCATATCCTACATTCAAGTTCTTTAGTCTTAGGTAAGACCCATCTTCAACAAAGAATGAATTAGGAGGAATGCCAATGGCAGATGCTCTTGGTAGTGTGCCAGAGGTGTTCTCAGGTGTCCATCTGTCCAATACCTCGACCAATTTATTGCCATCTGGGAACAATGTGTTGAATGCTCTTGCTTGGTTATAGATTTCATTTCCTTGAACTCCATTGAAGAACACACCAAAATCAAAATTTCGATAAGACCCATTAAAGTTGAAACCATAGGTGAAGTCAGGAACTGGGCTGCCAAGGATTCTAAGATCTGGTCCTGCCTCTCCATCTTCATCTACAAATGTAAACTCACCATTAGATGGATCGATACCAGTAACTTCAAAGCCAAAAAATGACCCAGGCGCTTCGCCCTCTCTAAAGATATTTACACTTTGGAGATCTTCATTGACAGATGGTCCAGGAAACTCATTAGGTAAAGCATCCAATACACTACTCTGGGTACCGAGATTAAAGCCTACATTAAAATTGAACTCTCCTTTAATCTTTCTATAGTTAAGATCAAGCTCCACACCTTGATTTAGTAATTCTCCTGCATTCTGCGTTACTGGTAGGCTTGTTCCTGTAGATGCCGGTACTGGTACAGGGACTAATAGATTGTCTATATCTTTTCTGTAATATTCAACAGACCCACTGATTTGCCCTTGCAATAATTCGAAGTCCACGCCCAAGTTAGTAGTCGCAGAAGTCTCCCATCTCAAGCTTGCATTTGCGATTGATGTCTGAGCAAATCCAGCAGATATTCCATTGCCGAATGCTGCTGCCGAAGTCGTGCCGAAAGTAGATTGAAATAGATAATTTCCTACATTCTGGGCGCCAAGCTCGCCATATCCAGCTCTCAACTTAAGAGACGATATGATTCCATCTTGATTATAGAAATCCTCACTACTGATTCTCCATCCAACAGATATAGAAGGGAATATATCCGATCTAAATCCTGGAGCAAAACGTGATGACTCATCTCTTCTTAGAGTGGCCGTTACAAGATACTTGTTGTCGTAGGCATAGTTGATTCTTCCAAACTGCGACAATAAGGCATCCTCCTCTCTAAAGCCCGCACTACCTAAGATATTATCTACTCCAGCAGTGCCAATAGTAGAAATTTGGTCTGAAGGTAGATTACCCACATAAGTACCCAGTACATCAAATCTTGTGATGATGCGACTCGTTCCTAATACGATGCCATATCTGTGATTGCCTGTTTCTCTCTCATATGATAATGTTGGTTCTATCTGAGTACGTAAAAATTCAGATCGTATGTGAGTCAGATCATTTTGAGGATTATCATTAAATCTAGCATCCGTAGAACTCATGAAAAATGCAGGTCGGAATGTTTCTCTAAATCCATTAGTATACTCCGCACCTAGACTTATTTTGGCTTTTAGGCCTTCTATAATCTCAAACGACGCACTCAGGTTTCCGAGTAAATTTCTTTGCGTATTGAGATTGTCTTCTAGTGTCGCTAGGGCAAAATTGTTTATTCCACCAAATCCTGTTAAGGATCTTTCGGGTGCCTCAAAGCCTCCCAAGTTATCAGGATTTTCTCTCCTCAAAATGGGTGCTGTAGCTGCTTCAAAACCAAAAAACTCATTCTCTTCAGTTTCTGTTTGAGTTATTCCAAGAGATTGACTTATTTCTAGTTTCCCTAGATTAAACTGACTGTTACCTCTGATATTAAATCTTTCAAACCCTGATTCAATTAATATACCGTCTTGGTTAAAATAATTAGCCGATATGTAGTAATTAGAGTTTTCTCCACCACCATCTACAGAAAATCCAAGATCATAGATGCCTCCTGTATTAAAGCTTTCTTCCTGCCAATCTGTAAATATTAATTGACCATTTTCGGTGAAGTTTGCTCTGTCAATTTGAAACCCAGTAGCATCATTTAACTCTAGATCTCTTCTGTAGTCTAAAAATTGTTCACTATTTAGAAATTCTAACCTTCTGCTGGCTGTCTCAAAGCCTGTTCTGAGGTTTAAGCTAACATTCGTATCGCCAGATTTATTACCTTTTTTTGTACTTATAATAACGACTCCATTAGAAGCTCGTGCTCCATAGATAGCAGCAGATGAAGCGTCTTTTAATACCTCGATGGCTTCGATATCATTGGGATTGAGGAAGTTTATATTATCAGCGAATGTGCCATCTACCACATATAGCGGAAACGAATTAGTTAATGATCCGATCCCACGAACAAATACATTAGCAGCGGCACCAGGTTGCCCACCGAAACTTTCTACTTGAATCCCTGCAAGCTTACCTTGTAGTGCCGTGGTTGGATTACTCGTTACAATTGTAGCTATTTCTGAGCCATCAATGGAGGCTATTGCACCGGTTAAGTCACTCCTTTTCTGTGTACCATAACCAATGACTACGACATCTTCTAAAAGCTGAGCATTACCAACCAAGGTAATATTGAACTGATTTTGACCATTGATTGTAATATTCTGTGTTTCATATCCCAGATAAGAAATCTCCAGCTGAGTGCCGCCTTGCACATTCAAACTAAAGGAGCCATCTATATCCGTGATTGTTCCTATCTGGGTGTCTGGCACAAGAATACTGGCACCTATTACGCCAGCACCATCTTCATCCACAACTACGCCTGTAACAACTTGAGCATGCAGCCCAAACGAAATCAGAATGAGCATTGATAATGAAACCATCTGATGTATCCATTTTGGCTTAATCGACCTCAACGGATGTTTTAAAATTTCCATAGTGATTTTTATTGTTGATTAAATAGTTTACTAATGTTGAATATTTACATTTTCTCTTTAAATAGTATATTATAAGGTGCGCCTTAATATAAGATTGATAGGTATTATCTCTTTTACCATTGCTTTGGATTTTAAATACTTCGCTGTTTTTCTTGCCATTAAATCAAAATCTGTCGAAAAAGTAGTTATCCCTCCTTCTATGATAGTTTTTACCGGTGAGTCATTATGAGATAGAATCCCTATGTCTTTACCCAATACATAATCGGCGTCTTTTGCATCTATAATTAGATTCCATAGATCAGCGTCTCCAACTGTAAAATATGCAATGTCCCGATCTAGTAACTCCTTATCATACTCTTCATAAATATCATATACAATCCGTTCTTTATTGCAATATTCTACGAAAGTCTCTTTGATTTCTATAGGATAGTCAGATTCCTCTTTGAAGAATAGGATTACCTTCTTGTACAGTTTGAATCTACTCGTTAATTGCTCGAATATTGCAAATAGTGAAACCTCAAATTCTTGAGTGATATGAGCAACGTCATCTCCCAAATATTGATACCGATCTACAATGAGAAGTTTTTTGGAAGAGAATGCCGCCAGATATTCTGCAGCCTGTTTGTTCTGTATAGGTGCGATGATATAGACCCCATATTTCATCCTGATATTCTCCAGTATGCTTCTGTAGACATCTAGGTTGTTATGGTGAAAAAAGACATCGATGTTATAGTCTGCTCCTAAAGACTTGCGCAAGGTGTTATAGAAGGTTTGTTGAAAAGTCTGAAATCCATACATCACGATGGCAATATTCATTTTGGCCTTGACGTGATCATTAGAGACAAAAAACCCCAAGCCTTGTTTGGATTGGATGATACCTCTTTCTTTTAGAGAATTATAGGCCTTTACGACTGTCTCTCTTGCTACACCCAACTCACTCGCTAAGATGTTAATGCTCGGAATAGAATCTCCTATCTCGAGATTGGATTCTTCTATACTATTGCAGACACCAACTACAATCCGCTCATGCTTGGTATACTCAGAGATACCATAGAGTTCCTTGATATGTGTAATTAGATTCGACATTCTTTGATCATAACTACAGTACTGTACTGTACTGTACTGTTATTGTACAACCACAAATCTCATCATAATTTTACTGTTATAATAATAATTAGGACAATTTTATATTCCTCAAGACAAATAATGTATAGAATGAAATTTTGAAAGAGAACCACTGCTCAGAACAAAGCATATATTAAAACTAATTGGCCTAGGAGGCGGCTGAAAAAAGAATGTAGTTGATGATTGGTAAATAGGTCAGTATCAAGCGCAAATAAGGAGGAATATGTGTCACGCTTATCTGCTGTTAATCGTAGGAAGGCCTAACAGAATCATCCGCTAACAGAAATTTAAAGAATCATTAATTAGTAGAGAATTAGAGAATGGATCAAACTATAATAATGTTAGACTATAGCTCATGCCTAGAAGCTTTGAACCGAGACTTTCAGTCAATATCATATGCTTTTGAAATTCTATCCACAACTGATATTTGAATTGTTGTAGTCGTTATAGTTTCGTGCCTTGACGAGGCCTAACAATTTCTCTAACTAAGACTGGTTCTAATTGGGTAATAGCTTCAGTCCCATCTTCAGGCCTCCAAGTGAACATGCTTATGGTTATCTTTTCAACAGTAATGCGTATGATCGAGAAGCCGTTTTTCTCAGTAGGTTGAAGGAAGACTTCAGCGTCTATATTTTCTGGAATCACAGCAGGAGTTCCTCTAAAAGCGCTCGGAAAGCCCATAGATCCACTCCCTAAAGTTCCAGTACCTATGGCATGAATGGGTTTTTTGCTAAAGTCTAATCCTCCGCTCCGCTGAATCAGGGAGTAACTAGAATTATGCAAATCACCCTGTAAGACGACGGGCATGTGTTTTGATTTTAACCATGAACCTATCATCCGTTGATGCTGATGCCACCATCCTTTCTGCCACCCATACTTAGCGACATCGCCAACTCCAATTTGTCTGTTATCCTGAAAAACATCAGGATACCATTCACTCCATTTGCCAGCAGTCCATGCTATGGGTGTAGAGGGGATATGGATCACATACTCCGCTTGGCTATTAATAGTTCGATTACTTATCCAGTCTTCTGCATCCTGCGATACTAATACTGCATGGTCATCATCGAGAGTGGTATATCTCTTACAATCATAGAGTAGTCCTTCAACTAAATTGCCATATCTGAGCGTGCCATAGTTACGGTTGATTTCTTCTTTTTGACCAAGCAGATTCAGAGGTCGATTTTTATCAGGTAAAAATTCTGGATAATAAAGATTCTGAACCGTCTGATGTGCTTCTACGCCGTACTCCATCGGAGGTAGTGTAACGAGATCATGATGAGCTTCGTCGTTTTCGAATAGGTCGTGATCGTCTGGCACGAAGTAGGTGGGAGTGGAACGGAGCAGGCACCCATAGAGTTCTGCGATCTGTGCATCCGCTATCCGAGTTATCGTTTCAAGATTTTCTCCTTTATCCATAGGTGCTGTCAAGTTTAATTTTCCATATAAATTATCCAAACGGCGTTTGACTAGCCTTTTTAATAAGGATTTGTCCATCGTTTGCCTATCCCAATAAATATGATCACCGTTGGCAATGACGATGTCCGGGTTGTAGCTTAATCCTTTTTTCAACAGCAGGTGCCTATACTCGGTCGGCAAGAATAGTTCTTTATTCAACACTCGTTCTGTTACTCCTCCTGCACATGTAAATGCAAAAATGGTCACCTCTTCAATAGTGCTGTCAGGATGAGGAAACGTCTTGATGCTCCAACTGTCTGCCAGTGGGGTGTCCTCTGCTGTATGAAGCAGTAACGAATAGCTTGTGTTAGGAGTCAAGTCATGTACATCAAATTCCCAATATTTATCTTGCGGCTCCAAAGATGCCCCCTGAACCGTCATGCTATCGGAAATAGACAATAGGGGAGTATGCTCTAGGCCTTGTTCAAATGAAACTTTGATAAGGAGTTGATTGTGATTAGCAGCAGGTAAAATATGTCTTACTTGGCCGTGGTCCCAATTGTCATATGACGGGAACACCTCTTTGTGCTGTGCTGGAATATGGAAATACCCTATATACAGTATACCTATCGCAAGGACACTAAGAAGCACTATTTTGACAAATGTCTTGATCATGTAGTTTAAAGTGCTACAAGATAGCTATTGGATGTTATATAGGTTTGATCGCTCGCCCAGATCTCATTGTAACAGCGGCTAACAATCATGAATATGAAGAGGTTGCTACTCCATGTACGTCGACGGCATCCTGCGAAGCAATATCTTTTATGCCATATGCCTAACTGAATACTATCTCACCCTCTTTAACGACCACTGCTGATAAGCCTGGAATGTTCCAGTCTGTCATTCCTTCCTCAATCATCGAATTGAGTTGTGCCGCTCGATAATTACCTTGAGAATAAATGGATGAAGCAACAAGACTTGATAAGATAAAGGCTAAGAGGATTTTCATATAAGTACTTTCGTTATACAGTTTAGACAATTTAGTTGAATTATCTCTGATGAGTACTTGAATATCTTGTTAGATTCGCAGCCACTCTAATTAGCATACAGAATGGACGGTCTACACTCTATAGAGCATGTGATTAAAAGAACAAAATGGCTGCCTTTAGTAAGTATTAGGAATTGGACATTTTGCTATCCATTACACCCATAATATCCGCTGAGGCGTATGATTTGTACTGATTGAAGTTGTTTTTAAATAATGTAACAAGTTTTTGGGCTTGCTCATCATAGTCATCTTCATTAGGCCAAGTATCTCTAGGGAATAACAACGCATTTGGTACATCGGGGCATGATTTAGGCACATTTAATCCAAAGAAAGGCTCCGCCTCATAAGCTACATCATCAAGTGCACCTGACAAGGCAGCTCTAATCATAGCTCTCGTATAGGATAGTTCCATTCTGGAGCCTTGACCATATGGCCCACCAGTCCATCCAGTATTGACTAACCAAACATTGATTTTTTTATTAATTCTTTTTTGTCCACTTTCAATCTTATTGCCGAGTAGCTCAGCATACACTGTAGGCTTCAATGGTAGAAAAGGTAATCCAAAACATGCTGAGAAGGTCGCTTCTGGCTCATTAATGCCAGCTTCAGTGCCTGCGATCTTGGCCGTATAGCCTGACAAGAAATGATACATGGCCTGTGGCGTAGACAGTCTCGAGATAGGAGGTAACACGCCAAAGGCATCACATGTCAGAAAGAATACATTCTCAGGAATCTCACCACGTGAGTTGTAGACGATATTGTCTATATGGTAGATGGGATAGCTTACCCGAGTGTTCTGAGTGATGGAAGAGTCTGCAAAGTCGACAAATCTATTAGCTCTGTCATGGAAGCCGACATTTTCTAACATCGCTCCGAACTTGATAGCTCGATAGATCTGCGGCTCTTTAGACTCGGATAGATTTATAGTCTTGGCATAGCAACCGCCCTCAAAATTGAATACGCTCGATGAGGCCCAGCCGTGCTCATCGTCGCCGATAAGTTTTCTGTCGTTGTCTGTTGAGAGAGTTGTTTTCCCCGTTCCTGAGAGGCCAAAAAATAGAGCGGTGTCACCCTTCTTACCCACATTAGCAGAGCAATGCATCGATAGCACCTCATGCTCTGTAGGTAGTAGAAAATTGAGTACAGAGAAGATGCCTTTTTTTATTTCTCCAGTATAGGCCGTTCCTCCGATGATTATTTTCTTCTCAGTAAAGTTGATGATAGCAAAGTTTTTCTGCCGTAATCCCATCTCTTCATGATCCACCTCAAGGCCACTTGCCACAAATACCTGCCAATCTGGATCGATCGTGGAGACTTCTTTCTTAGTTGGTCGCAGAAACATATTGTGTACGAATAAGCTCTGCCAAGGTTGCTCAGAGTATACTCTGACATTGAGTCTATAATTGAGACTCGCACAGGCATAAGCGTCACGAGCATAGATCTGTACGCGATTATTGAGATGATTGATCACTTGAGCATATAGCTTTTCATACTGAGTTGAAGTAATTGGTTGGTTGACATCTCCCCAATCCACAGTTTTGGAAGTGATCTTATCTTCTACGATGTAGCGGTCTTTAGGAGATCGACCTGTAAACTGACCAGTGTTTACTTTGAGCGCTCCTGAAGAGGCCAGTTCTCCTTGTCCCGACGAAATAGTATGCTCAATTAATGCGGCAGGGGAGAGATTCCAATAGATTGTTGTTTCGCCTAATCCGATGGTGGTAATGTCGACATTAGCGTTTTTGTATCCGTAAGATTTCATATGTATTACTAAAGAGTGCTGAAGAATAGATTTGTGCAATTAAGACACAAACCTATGACCATTTGAAATAGTTGCAAACTTGAGCTTATAATATATCCTATTTATACCTAATCTTATTACTTGATATAATTATGCAATAATAACATATAACAGTATAATATTTTGCGTTTGACAAGATTGGTAGATTGAGCATATGGCATAATCAAGGCACCAGCCAAATCCTACAACACTGTCTCTTTCATAGGAATGTTGAGAATCTAATTAGGAATCATGCAATACCTCGATAATCGAGTGTATTTAGGTCATTAGGAAGACTCATGACGGTTAGACGGGCCGACTACAAAACTATAGCCTTTGATATTGGTTTACCTTAAATAATCGTATACATAAAAACATAAACATCGAGCAATGAAACAGCTATTTCTACTATTGGTACTGGCGTTGATAAGCAGTGCTGCAATGGCATCTAACAACTATACAGAAGACTTTGTCTTCGGTGATCCAGAGATACAGAGTGTTCACGCTATGGCATTTGGACCTGAGAGCATCTTATTCATTGGAGATAGCGATGCCGCACAGGTTGTTGCAATTGACCTATCCACCCAAGAAAAAGCCCAAAACGAGCAGGTGGCTATTTCCGATTTGGAGACAGAGCTTAGTAATCTCCTAGGAACTGAGACAGACCAGCTCCAGATAATAGACCTTGCCGTAGATCCATCTACTGAAAATGTCTATATAGCCGTTAATCACAGCTCAGGCAAATCATTATTATTCTTAGTAAATAACAATACGCTTGAACCTATCAATATCGACAAGGTCAGCTATTCTAAAACCGTGCTAGACAATGCCGTAGCTGCTGATGCTACAGACAGACGAGGAAGATCACTCAGACAATGGGCAATATCAGACTTGAGATATGCAGAAGGTAAGGTGATGGTCAGTGGCCTGAGCAATGCAGAGTTTTCATCTACATTTAGAGCCATATCATTTCCATTTAATGAGAGCGAATTACAGAGTTCGCTTGAAATTTATCATGCCGCACATGGGCAATATGAGACTTATGCACCAATCAAGACTTTTACACCGATTACAATCAATGGTAAGCCTCAGATATTAGCGAGTTATACTTGTACGCCATTAGTTGTTTTTCCGATGAGTGATCTTCAGGATGGAGCGCACGCCAAAGGACGCACTGTGGCTGAGTTAGGCAACTGGAATACTCCACTTGATATCATCGAGATGGAGAAAGATGGAGAGCGCTACGTACTCATGGCTAATTCCAACAGAGCACTGATGAAGATCAAAGTGTCTAACATCGAAGGTTTCAGTGAGTCTCTTACAGAGCGTGTTCAGGAGCGAGCAGGAACTGCAGGAGTAGACTTCATAAACTTGCCATTTGTCAATGTGCAGCAGCTAGATAAGCTTAACGAAACAACATTCGTGATGATTCAGCGAGATGCTAATGGTGTATTAGGACTTAAGACAAGTAATAATCGTTGGTTATAATCCAACACTTGACCTGGAGAGCGCTGTTTTGTTGTGCTCTCTTGATTTCGGGAATTCTGGAGGCAGTCAGCCAGGGGCCTCCAGAAATTCTGGAGCTCAGCGATTCTTATATTACTATATCTCAGGAGTGTGCCGACGATGAACCTAGGGTTGTGAAAGGCCAGTTTGCTGGCGACCCCTACAGTTATGAAGGCCCGGCAATTATTGGTTCGATCCGGCGAGAGAATAGCTCGATTACATTCGTGCCATTAGTTCCGTTCAATCAAGAGACTAACTATACAGTATTGTGTGATGGAGAGCTATTACATTTTAGCGTTGGTAAGCCATTGGACTATGATCCAATCGAAATAATTCAAATCTATCCTTCCGTCAAGCAGGTGCCCGCTAACATCTTAAAGTGGTATGTACGTTTTTCTCGCCCTGTTAATCCGGTTAAGATCTATGAGCACATACATTTTTTAGATCAAGAGGGAGCGGAGATTGATCGGTCCATTTTAAACCTGAAAGCACCCCTACTTTCTGATGATGGTACCCTGCTTACGATATGGGTAGAGCCAGGCAGACAAAAGAGGTTATTAGGACCTAATCATCATCTAGGTAGCGTGTTTGAACCCTACAAGAATTATACACTACAGATCGGTGCAGCCCTCAAGGATATGAAAGGAGTCAGCATGGATAGTACGATTAGACACAGCTTTGTAACCACCGATGTTGATAGAAAGAAGCCGTCAATGACGAATTGGGAAATAGGCAATTTGCAGGCTCATACATCCGATCCAATGACTATTATTATTCCTGAGCAGGTGGATTATGGCAGCTTGATCGACTCATTTGAATTATACTATCATGGCGATAGGGTGGCGGGTACAATTGAATACAATAGTGATACTTTCACAATCTCTTTTCTACCCGACCAGAATTGGAAAGCTGGAGACTATACCATCCGCCTAGATACACACTTAGAAGACCTAGCTGGTAATAACCTGTCTCATCTGTTTGATAGACCAATCACTCAGAAACAAGCACAAGAGACAGCAGAGCAGTACATGCTGTTTATTACTTGCGAATAGTGGAGAAGATAGTCTGTAGCTACCTATCTTCAGCCTGGCTCTAGTGTTGATATAAATATCTAGTATTCAATAAATATGACAGACGCTCAAACTAGTGAATATTTGACCAGGATAAATTTATCTGATGCCTCTGGTGATTTGGCAGGTCTAGTAACACTGCAAGAACATCATATGCAGGTTATTCCATTCGAGAATTTAAATGTGGTCCTGAGGCGCGGAATAGCCCTTGAACCCCAGAAACTCTTTGACAAAGTGGTGAAGTCGAGACGGGGAGGCTATTGCTTCGAACTCAATACACTATATGGCCTATTGTTGCAGTCCTTGGGCTATTCTGTAAGGCAAGTTATGGCCAGAGTATGGTTGCGGAGTCCAGAACATATTCCTCCTCGAAATCACCTAGCATTACTCGTCGAATTGGATGGCGAAGAATATGTGACTGATGTGGGATTTGGCGGATTAATTAGCAAGGTGCCACTAAACCTTAATGACTCTTCTGAAATCAATGACCACGATGGAATAGTACGAATTATGCCATATGATGTGAATCAATACATGATTCAGCGGAAGGTGGGGGATGACTGGGCTAATCAATATAGTTTCGACTATGTTGACATCAGCGTAGATGATATCTACATCTCCAATTACTATATGTCCACCAACCCTAAATCACATTTTTATACAGATCGTTATGTTGGAAGGTTTACGACTAATGGGCGTATAGGGCTATTCAATAATGAGATGTCTACTCGTCATGGATTAGAGGTAGTAGATAAATCTAAAATCTCCTATGGTGCCGAGTGGCTTGATACACTGTCAAACAGATTTAATATAGATCTTCATTGTTCTGAAGCTGAGCTTGAACACTTGTTCCCAAAGTCTTGATGTCATCATGTCTTATTACATCTACGATTTATCTGTTATTCGCTTAATTTACCCATGGCTAAACTCAAATATCAACGTTCTAGTCAGCTCTAGTGAGTCTCCAGTTTTCAAGCCGTTTGGAAGGTCTATCGCTATGACCGCAATGTAAGATATACCAATCTGAACTATGGAATTTTGGAACTCCCATGATTCAATAGTCTGTTGTCGTTGACTGAAGTATTGAGTAGCTGCCTTTGCTAGTTCTATAAATGCCGTCAACCCTTCAGTTCTGAGATCCACCTTGCCATTGGTCATGTTTTCGAATACAAAATCTTCAGATTAGTCTTTGGTCATGCCAGCAATGTCAAAGTCGTTATAGGACTTAATATAGTTGACAATGCTTGTTTCTTGCTTGCTTTTCATAGTAACATTGACTTAGCGGTATTAAAGTACAATGAGAGAAGTAAAAAAGATGATTCAATCTATCTATTCATTATATGAGGTAAGCTTTGATGATTTGTTAAAATAGCAGACTTATTTATTTGAAAATATATCTGTCAAGCAATGAAACTCCGAGAATTTCTCTCCCTACAGAATTGATTACTTTAGGCTTGGCGACGATCGCCTATAAGTCAACTCGATCCTATGCCATCTACATGTTGTGTGTAATAACTAATCTTATCATGAGTAATAATGATCAAAAGTATTTAGGAGTTAGCAATCAGCAACGAGCCAAAATGATCTTTCATTCGGCTATTGTGATTCTCATCGGTAGTTTTGCAGGATTTGCTTGGCTCATAGCCTTAGGGGGCTATTTACAATTGTGGCCATTGCCACCTATAGAGATCTCTCTGCCGGACCAAAAGGAGCTCTGGCGCAATGCACATCTAGGGCCTATCATGCATGGTATGTTGGTGATATTGGTAGCTGCCATTGCGCCTCTATTAAAGCTGACCAAGAGAGAAGCCAAGGTACTGATGATTGCAGGCCTAATCGAAGTGTGGGGCAATGCGCTCGGGTTTTCATCTGCGCCCTATACAACTAATCGCGGCCTCACCCCTGAAGGGCCTTTTATCAACCTCTTTGCTTATTTTACCTTTTATCCAGCGGTTATTGGAGCCCTCATCCTTGTCGCTCTCGTTATTTTAGGGAGTTATCGATCCATGCAATTGAGTTAGGCCCTAAAATTAATGGAGAAGAATTATTAGTGCTTTGAGTATGAAAGAAACAGATTATATGATCATTGGTGCAGGAGCCATGGGGATGGCATTTGCCGATGAAATATTTCATCAGGATGCGAGTGCCAAGCTGGTCATCGTAGATCGTCGCTCGGCACCTGGAGGGCACTGGGTAGATGCATATCCTTTTGTCAGGCTTCACCAACCAGCAGCATTCTACGGAGTCAATTCAAGAGTGCTGGGCAATGGCACCAAGGATTTATCTTCAAAGGGTGAAATATTGGAGTATTACAGAGCTGTTATGGAGAAGATGGTCACAAGTGGCCGTGTAGAATTTCTTCCAGCACATAATTACCTGGGTGATAGTCAGGTGGCACCATTGACAGAACCAACTAACATTACCACATACAAGGTACGAAGGAAATTAGTAGATGCCACTTATATGAAAGTCGCTGTGCCATCTACACATGCTCCTAAATATCAAGTATATGAGGGCGTACCATTGATTCCGATCAATGGCTTAGTAGATGAATACAACAAGTGGGAGCAATATTATATCATCGGTAATGGCAAGACAGGAATGGATGCGGTACTCTTTTTATTGGATAAAGGAGTAGCAAAGGAGAGCATCCATTGGATATGTTCTAATCAACCCTGGGTGTTTCACCGAGAGCAATTACAAGTGGGTAATGTTGCCAATGTCCTGATGCGACAACTGGATATGCTGAGAAGCACTCAGAGCATCACCGATTTCTTCTTAGAAATAGAGGATACCGCAGGTATCATGAGGATAGACCCTAATAAAGTCCCAAAGAAATGGCGCTGCGCAACAGTTAGCGATCAGGAAATCATTCAATTGCGGAGCATCAGCAATCTCATCGAAAAAGGTCGTGTCACTAAGATTACCCCAACTGAGATACAACTGCAGCAAGGTAGCGTGGTCTACACTAGCAGGTCACTATTCATAGATTGTTCTGCTAATGGGTTGTCAAGAGAAGAGGCCGTACCGATATTTTCAAAAGAGAAAATCACACTGCAATCTGTACTGTTCTGCCAGCAGGTGTTTAGTGCTGCGTGTATTGCTCGGATGGAATTGACCAAGATGAATGACACCAAGAAAAATGAGCTAATGCCTATAGCCCATCCAGAGTATCAAGAGGATTGGCCATTTGCCCTGTCACGCAGTGTTGAGAATCTGCTATTCCTGCATAAGGCGTTTAGAATGTGGATGTTCAAATCTCGCCTTAATTTCATGAGCCACGAGCCATTGTATAAGTATGTCTATTACGCCATCAAAGCAGTACGATTGTCCTCTGCTGCCTCCAAGAATGCGGATAAACTGGATTCGAAGAATATGGCTTAGAGTTACCCTATTTTTCATATAGAAGGAAGCACGACTGAGATATCTAAATAGTTGGAATGTCGCGGTATAATCCAGTAGTGTTATGCGTTCAGAACTATATAGAAATCTCCTTGCAGGCGATTTGAAAAAGAGGGGGGTAAACAAGCTCCCCCCCTTTTGTCGACCAGCATCCTTTAATCTAGATTCTCGACATATTTATAGCCAGAACCCGTATTTAGTAATACGACTGAATCATTGTCTTTTATCCATTTTTCTTCCTTCAACTTTTTATATCCCATCCACACTGCGGCACCCTCTGGAGATAAAAACAATCCTTCCGTTTTAGCGAACTCTGATAATCCCTCTTTTATCTCTTCGTCGGATATGGAGATTGCTCTTCCATTGCTTTCGTATAGTGTCTTCATAATCATCCGATCTCCAAATGGCATAGGAACCCTCAAGCCATTGGCTATCGTCTGTTCGGGATTTTCATAAGGAGTGAGATGATCCAAGCCATTCACAAATGATGTTATGACTGGATCACAGCCAGATCCTTGGACAGCAACCATCCGTGTCGAAAAGTCTTCTATCCACCCTAAGGATTTCATTTCCTTGAGAGCTTTCCAAATTCCTATCAACCCAGTGCCTCCTCCAGTTGGATATAGAATTACATCGGGCGCTTTCCAGTTTAACTGTTCGACAATCTCATAACCCATGGTTTTTTTGCCTTCGAGTCTGAATGGCTCTTTTAAAGTTGTGACGTCAAACCATGATCCATCATTCTTCTCTCGCATCATTTTCGCTGCATCAGATATGTTGCCTTTCACCTTCACTACATTGGCTCCCATGATTTCGCAATCCAATTGAAACACACGAGGTGTTGCCTCTGGCATAAAGACATGAGTTTCTATACCCGCTTTGGCGCAGTATGCACTGAGTGCGCTTCCGGCGTTGCCAGCTGTTGGGATGCACATTTTTTTCACCCCTAGTTCTTTAGCTTTGCTTACTGCCATGCTTAATCCGCGAGCCTTAAAAGACCCTGTTGGATTGCCCGCTTCGTCCTTAAGGTAGAGCTGAGATTGATCGAATTTAGATCCTAACTTTGATAGATTGATCAATGGTGTATTGCCCTCTTCTAAGGTGATGCGATTCTTTATTTTTTCAACGGGCAAGAATTGATGGTATCGCCACATATTAGTCAACTTTGGATTTAAACTTTCTTTAGATAAAGATGCCGTATTACTATATTTTGCTACGAGCGGCTGATTGTCTATTGGGCAGAAAGTATGTAGCTCAGATTTATCATAAATCTCGCCACAATGATGACATTCTAAATGGGTGTAAAAATTCATTGGCTGTTTAAATTTCTTCAATATGTCTAACTAAAATTAATGAGTTCTCAAGATGATATCATAGTAATAGCCAATACTGAATTGGGTTTTTGATAGGCCATCGCTTGACTAAATAATATTATAAATTGTCGTTTGAACGGCGTATTAGTCAACGTATGATTCAGATTGACCTAGCAATATAGAGGTCCATATTAACCCGTGGATATCTGTGCTGCTGAGGATGACAAAACCTTGATTTCTATAAATGGTATAGCGCCGCTAATCACTTTGTTTTTAATAATCCGGCTTGCTATATGAGTCATATCTGCCACTCCAAATCGGTGCTGCAGCTCAATCTCTCCTTGATGAAATATAGTTGACATGGTTGTCAGTTCAGTAATGTGACTCATCTAAAAAGTGAGGATGTTATAACCGTCGTTTTGCAATTGTACAAAACTGGATAGTCCTGGTGTATTAGGCAACGGGTTGTTAGAAATGAGATCTAAACCTGATGGATTAGCGCCCCATACTGTAGCACAAGCCGATGAGACACCAGCAATATTATTTTTCAGCATAGTGTAGAGTTTACGGGCCATGTGATCTTCCTACTCGAGGGGTTCTGGCCATCGTGTACCTGTGCCTTGGAAGATGATTTTTACTTCACTACCGGCTTCTCGGTAATCATAGACTGCAGCCAATCCGTTACAAAGTTGTTATGATTTATACATTGTTATTAGACAAGACTACATTGTTAGTCAAGTATCTTTAGGTTCATTTCAAGTAGTTCATTTACTTCCTCTTGAGTGATATGCATTCTGTTTGTGACATTGATCCCATTCCATAAGTTGATGAGGTATAATGATAGTACTAAAGGGATATCTCAATCGAACTTGCTCGGACTCCTCTTATACAAATCGACTGAAGGGAGATTCTATGATATATTCAGGAATTATCTTCGTAAAATGATCTAGCTTGATTTAACTCAGCTACTAACTCATCTATTTCTCTTGTTGTGGTATTATAGTTCGTTATACACGCTCTTATTATAGGCATACCATGTACAGGATAGGCAGATACCCAGGCATTGCCCTTACTTATGATCGTATTTATAATCTCCGAACAAAAATTGAGATCATGTTCATAATTTGGATCGGAGAAACAAACTACAGGCAGTGCCGTGCTATTTTTAACCTGCCACCCATGTTCTATGAGTTTTGTTCTTAATAAATCTCCCATGACTGTTTGGTGATTGATCATCTCTTCATATCCTTTCCAGCCATATATTATAAGCGACAGATATACCTTAAGACCGATAAACCTTCTTGACCATTGAATAGAATGAGCAAATGGATCTACAATCTCCATTTTACTGGCTTCTTTGGGCATGTACTCAGGAGTAGATCTAAAGGTTCTGCTTAATATGGACTTGTGTGATGTCAGAAATATACTGGTGCCCATAGGAACTGACATCCATTTGTGTGCATCAAATGTGATTGAATCGGCATGTTCTATCCCTAGTAACAAGTCCCTTAACCGTTTACTGATTATGGCAGCTCCGCCATATGCGGCGTCCGCATGAAACCACACATTGTACTTGTCACAGATGCGGCTTATACTGACTAAGTCGTCTATCGTTCCTGTCCCTGTAGTGCCAGCTGTACCGACGACCATTAATGGAGTAGTCCGAGTTGTTAGGAGTTCCTCTATATGCTTAGCCAATAGATCAATATCCATCTTTAGACTACCATCTGTCGGGATCACCTTGACACTATCATATCCTAACCCAACTACCTTGGCTGCTTTTTGGATAGAGTGATGTGCCTCTTGCGAACACAGTATAACAGGCTGTTCATCTATACCAAACAATCCGTGCTGTGCATAATCTGGGTATCTGTGATTGAGTGCACACAGTACTGCGGTTAAGTTAGACTCTGCTCCTCCCGTGGCAAATACACCATCAGATGTGTCTGGGTTGTAACCATACTTTTCTGCAAAAGCTCGTATCACATGAGCCTCAATCTCTACGGCATATGGAGAGTGACTCCAAGATGCTAATTGTGGATTGTAAGTAGCCGCAATTATATCTGCGAGTATCGATGCAAAATTGGGACGAGGGTTGAATAATCCAAAATAGTTTGGATGTGGAGTATGAACAGCATACTCTTCCAGTGCATTCGTAATATGATCTATTGCTTCGGACGGATTGATTCCCTCGTTTAGATCGATGGCTTGAACTAGAGTTCTGATGTTATGAAGGTTCAATTTTGGTGATACAGGCCATTCTTTAGTGTTGGCATAGTAGTTTTCCAGCTTTTTGAACAGTTGTTGTAGGATTTCTCCTCTCTGAGTTTTATCAAAATCAAAATTCATAGACCCAAATTATACTGTTTTCGATTTTTGATAAATATAACTCAATACCATTTTGTGCAGTTTTGTATCTGATTAACTTCAGAAGTGCGTCAACAATTCAGCATACTTGTTTTGAAGTCGCTCAAGTTGGCGAGAGTATAGAGGTCTTTAAGAGGATGTAACAAGATATATCCATGCCGTAGATTGAGTCTTGCGGAGAAGATTATAAAGGAAGATTGAAATGCTACAATATCCTAGATAAGCTGATAATGACAAGCCTCAAATCTATTCTGAATCGCGGCTTCGGTAAGTTGAGTCGCCCTCTGTGATACAGCTTGATCTAACATTGTCGAGAATAATTTAATTGACTGTTAATAAGCACATTCGAATGTTAAAATGACATAGCTTTGAGTACAAATTAATCAGCTTTGAGAATTTCGATTTTATTAGTAGTATTTGGAGTTTTTGTTTGCCGGTCATTTGGCCAACAATTCAGTGATGTTTCGCAAACGCATATTCCTTCGATTTTACAAAAACCATTGAATACAATGGATGCCAGCGTAGCAGACATTGATCGTGATGGTGATTTGGATATAGTGCTTGCTATTGAATTTCAGAAAAATATTATTCTCTTAAATGACGGCAAGGGGCATTTTACAGACGCATCAAATCTGTTGCCAGATAAAATAGCAATAGAGGATCCTAAACCATATTTGTACTATCCTTATCATGATTCTGAAGATGTGATGATAGAGGACCTGAACAAGGATGGATTGTTAGATCTTTTGATTGTTACAGAAGATGATAGAACTAACGAAATGTATCTCCAAAATAAGGATGGTTCATTTGCCGAAGCTTCAGATCAATTTCCTGTTGATAATGTTTCTAATGCCCTCATAAAAGGAGATTTTGACAATGATGGTTGGGTGGATTTTATAGTTGGAAATAATGGGCAGAACAATTACTTAAAGAATAACCATGGCACTTTACAGGATGAGACAACTCTAAGGCTGCCTCAGGCTTCTGATGTGACTCAAGACATCGAAATAGGTGATTATGATAATGACGGTGACCTGGATTTACTGATTGGCAACGAAGACGATAACAGATTACTGCAAAATGATGGAAATGGATTTTTTAAAGACATCACTGCAGATGTTTTTACCGATGGGATCTCAGAAGAAACTCGTGAAGCTGATTTTGCCGACGTAGATAATGATGGTGATTTGGATATCTATTTTGCCAATATTCGAATGTTTACCCGTAAGCAGGCAATACAAAGACTGCTTATCAACGAACAAGGAAAATTTGTAGAAGCGTCAGAAAATATAGCTAACATGGACTCGATCATAGGGGCTCTTGATGCAGATTTTTACGACATAGATCAAGATGGGGATCAGGATCTCTTAATAGGCAAATTAGATGGACTATCCATTGGTATTAATGATGGCAAAGGAAACTTTAAAGAAGAAACCTCATACTTTGTTCCACCTATTGGTGCTGCCATTGTCGATATTGAGGTTGCTGATTTTAATGGAGACCAGAATCCAGACATATTTTTAGGCTGTTTTAGAGGCCCAGACATATTGCTGCTAAGTCGGAGTAATTAGCCCTCAGCAATAAGTGACACATGAGCAATAGGTCAGTTGGATTATATATGGAATCGGTTATGTTCTATTTACGCCTTCAACACGATTCTGTATCGTGCCTGCCCAGCTTCTAAGTGAGCCAGGGCGTCATTAACCTGTTCCATCGGAAATTCTTCTACCTCAGGATATATGTTGTGACGTACGCAGAACTCTAACATCTTGCTGATCAGATCAGGACTGCCGACAGGGCTTCCTCCAACTATTTTTTCACCTGAGATTAGCAACCCAGAAGGAATGGCCATTGGCTCCAGAACCATACCTACGTTAAAAAATTTACCCCGTGACCCAAGTGCTTTTAGATAAGATGACCAGTCTAAGGTGACATTGGTCGTATTGATGATAAAGTCCAACTGTCCTCTGATGGTGCGGAGTTCATCTCTTGAACGGGAGTTGACCACTTTGGTAGCGCCCATGGCTAAGATTTGATCCTTCTTGCTCTCGGTAGAACTGAAGGCGACAACCTCACAACCCCAATGTTTCAAAAACTTCAATGCTAAATGACCCAATCCACCTATGCCGATAACCCCAACTTTATGAGTGGGCAGTACTCCAGCTGCAATAATCGGATTGAATACTGTGATGCCACCACATAACAATGGGCCTGCTTTGTCCAATTTAATTCCATCAGGAAGCGGTATAGCCCAAGCCCAATGTGCTCTAATATAGTCCGCAAAGCCACCATTTGTTCCAGCTATCGTCCTCTGAGTACTACGGCATAAATGCTGAGCCCCTTGCATACATTCACTACAGCTCATACATGACTCCGAAAACCAGCCAACGCCCACCTTGTCACCCACTTTTATGTTCTTAACCATAGTCCCTGCTGCAACCACTACGCCGACGATCTCATGACCTGGTACCAAGGGATATTGGGCATTGCGCCATTCATTATTGATCATACTTAGATCGGAGTGGCAGATACCACAGTATGACACCTTTATATCCACCTGTTCTGGCCCCAATTCGGTCAATTCATATGTATATGGCTCTAGCTTTGCTTTGGCTCCTAAGGCCGCATAGGCATTTACTTTTGTTATCGATGAGTTATTGACATCATAAAGACTTGAGTGCGAATCTGCCATTTAGTTGTTGTATTAGATTTCATGCCCTAAAAGATCTAACCTTTTAAGCTTATGTGAATATAAGCTTCTGATAATTGCAAGCTATTGCAATTACCATATTGAATATGAAGATCCATCATGTTGAAGAGCCCCAAGATTGCAAAATCAAATTAAGGAAGAACTATAACTAATTGCGCTACCGCTATATCTTGCGACATGTATGCCTATACCTACATATAAGAGCGAGCAAGAGTATTATAAAAAGCGTATCCAAAAATATGCATCCCTAGCAGACGATTATAGATCTGCATCAATACGGCTCAGTTTTATGCGCTTAGCTATACTGCTGGTGATGATCGTTGGCATTTATTTTCTCAAGGAGTCTAGGTTGTATCTCGTCATTGCATGGATCATAGCGTCGATCATATTCTTTCTCTTTGCAGTCGTGCGCCATCTGCGTAGTGATCGACTACAGAAGAAAGCGCAGATCTTACGAGATATCAATATCAACGAACACTCCATCTTAGATGGCAGAGCTAATAACTATCACAATGGTGAGCGTTATGAAATCAAGCGCCATCCATATGCACATGATCTTGATGTGCTCGGAGATCGCTCTATGTTTCATCAGATCAACCGCACGAAGACCTATCATGGTGGCCAGCAATTGGCCCAGTGGTTGATGCAGCTTGATCCTACCGACACTATGGCACAGCGTCAGGAAGCAGTGAAAGAGTTAGAGATAGACCCCGACTGGTGTCAAGAGTTAGCCTTCAGATTATATGCGATCGAGGAGGAGGTTTCAACTGATCCCACGGAAGATATCAATGCTTTGCTAGCTCAGGATTTATCTTTTTTAAAGGGTCCGATACCTACTTATGGTACGGTGCTATTGCCTTTGGTGTGGCTCGGGCTGTTTGCAGCCTATTTTATTTATCCAAGTGTAGTACAAAGTATTGCGCTCTGGCTAGCTGGATTTACGCTGTTAACAGGGATGTACTATGCCAAGCGTGTTAATGAGATCCAGGGGAATATTTCTGCGGCACTGCGGTCTCTCGGACCCATCGATGTGGCATTGCAATATATCTTTAAGAGAGACTATCATTCAAGCTATATCAACGAGTTAGTGCAGCCTCTGAGGTCGGCAGAGCCATCTCGTGCTGTGGCATCACTCTCTAAACTTAAGCGCATCATTGACTTCTTGGATTATAGGCTCAATATGATTGTTGGAGTGATACTTAATATTGTATTGCTTTGGGATCTACGAGTGTTGAAGATGTTGAATAATTGGAAGGAAGACCATAGTGAGTCTATTGATGATATATTTGAGCTGATCGGCAGGGTCGAAGCGCTGATGAGTTTGGCTACTTGGGCGTATCAACATAAGCAGTTTGCCTATGGCGTGGTAGATCCTCAAGACTCATTTATCATAGAGGCCAATGAGTTGCACCATCCACTGTTGGTCCATAAACATAGCATAGCGAATAGTATCGCCATTAGCGATGCAGATCACATCACTATCATTACAGGGTCTAACATGGCAGGGAAAAGCACCTTCCTACGAACCATAGGATGCAATATGCTATTAGCCTATGCTGGTACTCGGATAACAGGAGACGCACTACGTATTAGTGCAGTGGAATTGCTTAGCTATATGCGAATCAAGGATGACCTGGAGGAGAGTACGAGCACATTTAAAGCAGAACTCAATAGGGTAGCGATGATCTTAGATCATGTCAAGCAAGAGGGAGATAGCCTCGTCTTGATCGACGAGATGCTCCGAGGGACTAACTCCGTCGATAAGCTCACTGGTTCGATTGCCATCACTAAGAAGCTGCTCGAGCACCGCACCTATGCTATGATTGCTACCCACGATATCCAATTGGCGGAATTGGAATCTTCTGAACCCGACCATATACAAAATTTCTTCTTTGATATTGCGCTTCGAGATGGAGAGCTTGATTTTGACTATAAACTTAAGAAGGGGATCTGTAATACATTTAATGCGAGCTTCCTACTACGTCAATTAGATCTCGATGTTACAGGTCACGACAGAGGAATTACTGCATAGAGGGTATGTTCTACGTCCAATTATGAGCTATTGTCATACCTTAGACATTTTTTCTTGTTGGGGGGTTAATAACGTAGGCGAGTGAACTATTGTCTAACTGTCGCTGTTCTTTGATCTTTAACCTGATTCCTAAGCGAGTTAGCAAATAGATGAAGAGATATTGGCTCTACATATTGGTTACTTTCTTTCTCTTTGAGATGACCTTGCCACTGTACATAGATTTGGCTGCTGATATCAGTATTGAGCTCAATGAAGTTGAGAAAGAATCTGAACAGGAAAAAGACAGTGAAAAAGAAGAGAATAAAAGACGCTATACTTATCCTGCGCCAAGTATAGCCGACTTAGCAAGCCTAGATTTTGACAAACTTTCTAATATTGATTCTTTTAGATTATCGGAAAATGATTTTTTCGAGTTAAATGACCCTCCTCCCGAGTACTGATTTCTTATACAGTACTACTTAGTTCAGTCAACCAGTCTTATTATTTACATATTCAAAATATATTCTAGATGGATAATAATGAATCATCTAATCCATTCGGTAGTTTAAAGAAAGACTTTCCTGCCAGTATTATAGTTTTTTTAGTGGCGGTGCCACTTTGTTTAGGTATTGCTCTGGCATCAGGGGCACCATTGTTTTCAGGCATTATAGCTGGTATAGTTGGTGGTATCATAGTTGGTAGTCTCAGTGGCTCGCCTTTAGGTGTTAGTGGCCCTGCGGCCGGGCTAGCAGTAATTGTATTGACTGCTATTGATCAGTTAGGAGCTTTCGAAATATTCTTGTT
The DNA here is from genome assembly GCA_964489125.1 of uncultured Saprospiraceae bacterium. Taxonomy (GTDB): domain Bacteria; phylum Bacteroidota; class Bacteroidia; order Chitinophagales; family Saprospiraceae; genus GYS-P2D. The sequence continues at coordinate 43,680 of CAZAXY010000003.1, read as the reverse complement.
AGCCGTAGTAATCGGAGGTGTATTTCAGCTTATTCTTGGCTTCTTGCAAGCTGGAGTGATCGGATACTATTTTCCATCCTCTGTCATCAATGGTATGTTATCTGGGATCGGAATAATCATTTTTCTGAAGCAGATACCTCATGCCTTTGGATATGACAAGGATTATGAAGGCAGTCTAGCATTTAATCAGCCTGATGGGCAAAATACTTTCTCGGAGCTTGGCAATATGCTCAACTATGTCAGCCCTGGTGCGATTATAATCACCGTTGTTTCATTAGGGATTCTCATCTTATGGGAGCAAGGATTCATGAAGCGCATTAAGGTCTTCCAGTTGGTTCAAGGCCCTTTAGTGGTGGTAGCTTTAGGTATCATTCTGAACATAGCATTTAGAAATACTTCTTATGCGCTCAATATGGAACAGATCGTATCGATTCCAGTCGCTGAAAGTTTTTCAGAATTTGTAGGATTATTTACATTTCCAGATTTTAGTCATATCGGCAACCCTCAGGTGTGGATTACTGGAGCAACGATAGCTGTGGTAGCCAGTTTGGAGACTTTACTATGCTTGGAGGCTACAGATAAACTTGATCCTCAGAAGCGTGTATCTCCAGCTAACCTCGAATTGAAGGCTCAAGGAGTTGGCAATTTAGTTGCTGGGCTAATAGGAGGCTTACCTGTAACACAGGTAATTGTGCGCAGCTCTGTTAATATCCAGTCAGGCGGGCAGACGAAGATGTCTGCAATTTTACACGGATTTATACTCTTGTTCTGTGCGATGTTGATACCCGCTGTGCTCAATCTGATTCCGTTGGCGAGTTTAGCAGCAATTCTATTCTTGGTAGGGTATAAGTTAGCACGACCCTCTAAATTTAAGAAGATGTTCAAGCTAGGATGGAGTTCATTTATTCCATTTATGGCTACAATATTAGGTATCGTCTTTACTGACCTTTTAGTAGGTATCGGTATTGGATTGGCAGTAGCTATTGTGTACTTGTTGCACAACAATTATAAGGTGCCATTCCATTTTGAACTGGAGGACCATACCGATCCGAACAGTGAGATCAGGTTGGCCTTATCGGAGGAAGTGAGCTTCTTGAATAAAGCGAACATTCAGCGAGCATTAGCTACAATTCCTGATGGTTCTAAAGTAATTATAGATGCCTCAAAATCAATTCATATCGATCCAGACGTGCTTGAGATTATTGAAGAGTTTTCTATACATGCCAAGACAGCAGACATCCAACTAAAAATAATTGATCCTACAAACAAAGGAATGAAGGTGTCCCCAACTAAGATGTTGGAGTCTCATCTCGAAGTGGTATAACTTTCAAATTAAATAAGAACATATAAAATAGATAGTAAAATGGAACTTACAGTCGGAATGACTCAATCAAAAGCTTCTCAGGAGGCGATATCTCCAGCCACAGCGGTTGATCTGCTAAAAGCTGGAAATAAGAGATTTATGGATAAAGCTCCTGCTAATCGTGATTTTCATTCACAAGTAGGCGATACAAGTACAGGACAGTACCCTTTTGCCAGTGTGGTAAGCTGTATAGATTCGCGCATACCTACAGAGATCATATTTGATCAAGGTATAGGCGATATATTCAATGCTCGTATTGCCGGCAACTTCGTCAATCCAGACATCTTAGGTAGCTTAGAGTTCGCCTGCAAGTTGGCAGGATCTAAAGTGATCGTAATCATGGGGCATACCTCATGTGGTGCGGTAAAGGGTGCTTGTGATCATGCCCAGCTGGGCAACTTGACACAGATGCTTGATAAGATTATGCCTGCAGTGGTAAATACAACTACTGCTGATGGCGAGGAGCGCTCTTCTAAGAATCTCGAATTCGTCAATCGAGTTTCTGAGGCTAATGTGAAGATGACCATCGAAAGAACGAAATCTGATAGCCCAGTGTTGAAGGCGATGTATGATGCAGGCGAGATAGATATTGTTGGAGCAATGTATGATGTGAAATCAGGGAAAGTGAGTTTCTTATAGACTTCACTTACTCTAACTTATAATTAAGGGCTGCTCGTGCAGCCCTTTTTTATGCCACTTACTGAAATCGCAATTCTTCCTGATTATATCTCTATTGGGGCAGCTATAAATAGATAATTGTGTCAATAAAAGAAGATCTATGCATCCCAACTGATGGAGAGTTATTAGGGGAATAAGTGATTATCTCTCTTCAAAGTTAATTGCATCACTTATTAAACTCATATGATATTAATACAACTCAAGTATAGTTAAGCATCATACAATATTTGAGAATAGAATTTTTATAAGTCTACTATTATTCAATAGTAGCCTTTTTTTCTGTAGTAGTTGTATGCTCGCTCTGGATCGCAGTTGTTATTGATTCATGTTTTTCACCACCTCCCAATACTCTTGCATTGTGTCATTGATGATGTCCGATACAGGCATTACAGATTCGATTCGTCCTGCAACTTGACCTGTCAAAGCGATGCTGGCATTCATGTCTCCTCCGAAGTATAGATCCGTAACCCTCCCAAATTCATGCATAGGGTTAATTGTTAACTCTTGTTCCAGAGCAGTAGTTTTCTCTGTGCGAAGGGCCCTCAGGGCTGGGCTACTCAATTGATTTAGGAGCACTGTCGATTGATCATCCGCATCGATTATTGCATTTTTCCAATTGTCGTGAACTGGTGACTCAGCGCTTGATACCATGCGAGTGCCCATCTGTACACCTTGAGCGCCCAATACTATTGCCGCCGCCATGCTGCGACCGTCTATGATTCCGCCTGCTGCGATAACAGGCACATCGACTTGCGACGCAATCATAGGTATGAGTACCATGCTGGAGACCCCTCGGGGGTTTTTGAAACCACCTCCTTCTATACCCTCAACTATGAGACCGTCAACGCCACAGTCCATAGCCTTCATAGCGGCATCATAGCTGGGCACCACATGAAAGACCGTTAAACCAGCATCCTTGAGAGGGCCTACAATCTTAGCGGGATTGCCCGCAGAGGTCGAGACAAACTTTACTCCTTGATCTATGACAAATTGCGCAATGTTAGGATCTCGTACAAAGGCCAATGCGATATTCACACCAAATGGCTTGTCCGTGAGCGTCTTCATTTTTTTAATCTCTTCCTTGATTGCATCAAGATCTCCCGAAGAAGTCTCAATGATACCCATACCACCTGCATTGGAAACGGCTGAGGCCAGCTGCGATCTGGCGATCCAGCCCATCGGCGCCTGAACAATAGGGTAGTCGACACCTAATAGCGACGTGAGTGAATTCTGTAGTGCTTGCATACGGATACTATTCTCATTAAATATAGCTGCTCAAGAGCTCATTACATATGGAATTAATTGACAACACATTATCTATCGAGACTCATCTATTGATAGAGTCGCTCATCTAACCATAGCATGCCAAGACCAGATATCAGCAGGATCAAGCCAATCAATGGGGAGTAAGGTTCCTTGGATTCATATTTACGTGTCACTATAGGAGCTTCGGTTAGTTCCATCGCCCTAGTCAGATGTTGTGATCTGACTAAAGGCCAATCATCAGAATCGTGAGAGTAAAATCGCAATTGCTCATCGTTATATGATATCGTATTATACCCTGGCTCTGGCCACAGAGTCAAGAGATAAGTCTGATTGATTAGTGGATTGTCGACAGGTGTAATATTGATAGAGTCATTCAATAGAACTTCTCCGTTTATCGGTTGATCGGTGATGAGATAGAGATCAGTTCGTTCACCTGACCATACCCATTGCTTGGCGAGTATTTTGGAGATAGACTGATAGCTATTGTAGGCTGCGCTAAGTATGCTACTCCAGATATGGTCATACTCAACGTCCTCATCAGCAAGGACAAGTTGATAGGTCTTGTCATGACTGAGGATCAGTCGCCGACCCAAACCGTAATCTTGATAGCGCCCATATGACTCAGTTCCAGACCTGATGCTGTTCCATCCTGAACCAAAGTTGTATTGAGAGGCACTGCTTAACTCTTGATTATCACTATAGTCGATGATCTGTGGGTGATTGATGTCTACGGCAGTTTGCTCAACCTCCGTAGGAATGATGATCAGTCCTAGTCCTTGAGAATAAATTTGACCATTTATAGTCTTACGTTCTTGAGGGCTGAGCTGATTCCAAGTGGGGATATCTGTTAATAGAAAGTCAAATGATCTCAGTGTTTTACTCTTGATATCATCGAGGTTGTCAAGGGTAGTGTTGATAGAGTTGACTCGATAGCGCCCAGTAGAGACGGATGTACGCCAAAAGAAGCCATTGCCATCATTCACCCAATAGTTTTTGAGGGTGTTAATCTCAGCACTGGGGTAGCTCGTCAATGCCATGAGTTGCCAAGGTTCATCTGTCACCACCTCAATAGCAATGGAATATGATATACTATCGCCGAGATCGCTATAAGCAGTCAGGTCATAGAGCTGATGCCCAGCAAAGGAAGTGCTTGTCGAAATCGTAAATCGACCATCTTCTACTATTGTACGCTCTTCCTTATCACTTAATTGATTCTTGATACTGATTCGATCCGTCTTAGGAGTGACCGCACCAGATAATTGCCATGATTCATTTTCGACAATTCTATTGGGCATGGATAGATCTATTATTCCCCATGAGTTGCTATCAACTAATGGAATAACACTGAACAGCTCAGCGCTTATTTCAAGGTCAGCCATTGTGGTATGCACAGGATCTACATGGAGCGTGTCATATAATTCCGGTCGATCTGCCAATAGTTCATGTATAGAAGCATACGAGTCATCCGTAGTGATATCTATCCCAACTTGACCACTTCGTTTATCCATTGTCAGAGTTCGTTCTGGCCTAAGAACTAATAGCCCAAGACCTACTAACGTGACTAACAGAAAGAACAATCTCCGCAACGTCCTGCTGATAGATTGCCGAGATTTATATTGTAAAAAAGCAAAGGTCAGTAGACATCCAATCCCTAGAAAAATGAAAACAACAAGCTCTGTATGAGAAGAAATGTGACTCATTTAGTCGATGTCGATTTAGCCACCTTTTGAGTAAATCTATGGCTGTTAACAGGTGCTGCGATGGTCTGTGTCTTAGGTGATGTTGGGATGACTTTTAGCAGCGTAGCTTTTAGATCTTGGACCTCCATGCCATCATAGCTACTTTTAGCTTGAAGCTGGCTTAGCACTGGCAGCAGTTCAGGCCGTTCGATGGCCAGTGGTGCCAAGAGTTGTTGCAATTCAACCAATTGATTATCGAAGCCTGGAGCTGACAGAGACAACGTCTCTGCAATTTTTTTAATCTGGAGATATACATCTTCCTGTTCTCTATTATCTGCGAAGCTGGAGTTTTCTATTTCATCGAGATCACCGCTGAGGCGCTTTTCTTGTTCTTTAATTACTGGCGGGTCAAAACCTACACGATGGACATATATCCTGGCGTGATTTTTAATTTCTTGCAGCAGCTTAAGACTACGATGTTGATACGGTAGTGAGTTGGCAGGATCATAGAGTCGGAGGTGCAATTCTGAATCCCACATTTCTGCCATAGCAGCCCGGAGCTTTGACTTAACAGATATTTCATGAAAGGTGGCTTCCTCAACATTATCATGATTATGCGACAGCGCCTTTACCCAGGATGGATTGGTAGCTTCTTCTTTTTTATCAGTGCCTTTAGTAGCTTGGAATAATCCTTCTTCTTCTTCATGATCGTGATCATGCATGAAGCTACTCAAAAGGTCTCGTGCTTCGGAGAGTATTCCACTCTCATCATGATCATGATCATGGTCGTGATCGTGGTCATGATCGTGTTCTTCTTCTAATTCTATTTCATTTTCAATAGCGATGCCACTTTCACTTTCTTCGCCCATGAATTGCCCATATTTTAACCTCAATTGTTTTTGATCAAATCCGAGTTCGTTGCTCATATGATTAAATGAGTCAATGCTGATCTGATCTCGGATACTCAGGAGGTGTTCTGTATCGATGATGATCTGACGTTGACTTCTGAAGAACTCTGGCATCAGATCAACTTGTAAGGACGCATTATCTACCCATTCATAGGAACTGGTGTCTGCTATTGACACAAAAAATGTTGCACTTTTAACCATCTGATTGCGATAAGGGCAATTGTCCTTGGCGGCAACATAGAAATAGAGCTCATCTCCTGGTTCCATGTCAAATGATTTGGTTGAAAACACATGGCTTCCATTGTAGCTCGTGCTTCCTGATTTGAAACCCTTGAGGTCAAACGCTTTCTCCCTGAATTTCACCGATTCGCCCTGGCCTTTAGCGACAGTAGCGATGATCCGCCCATCCGCCAGTCCATAGTCATCTATAATTTCCATATTAAAGGAAATGCGATGATCTGGAGCCCAGTCCAATCTGAGATATTCGTCGATTCCAGCAATCTCAATGGTCGGAGCTTGATCTTTAATCAGCTCAATACTATGATAGTCCGAGATATGCTGGCGATGTCGATCTATGAGACCATATCGATAGTTGTCGGATTTTTTAAAGGGCTTACTGTAGCGATTCTTCTCATCCAGAGCTATTGTGTCGCCGTCACTGAATATCATAAATGTCCGTATAGGCTGGCCTATGATCTCATAGCGCCAGTTTAGTGTTGTGCCCTCTGGTATGCTTAGATCGAGACTCTTTGAGCGCTGATCTGGTTTGTTAGTATAGGCTGGATAATCGCTGTATATATCCACGCCAGTGAAGAATGCAGAATCACGACCAGAGCCTTCTGTTAATTTAGAGTTGATATGTTGTTCATGAGAGACGGCAACTGCAGCTTGACTCTGAGGATATGAATGCGAGAAAAAGTTGAGCACTCCCATTGTTGCAACAGAACTAATACTTGCAATTAGGCAAAACCTTATCGGTAAGGGCAATGCAAATGCCTTCTGCTTAAATAAGGATGATACTTTGTCTCTCTGAATTTCTTGTAGTGCACTTATGTCTTCATCAATTAGTAGGCTACTGCTATACTCCAAATCAGGATGTTGCTGATTAACGATTGCTATCAATTTGTACATTTCTGGCTTGGTTCTATTCCAATGAAAATACAAAGCGATAGAAGTAATCAAGGCGATAGCCGCCACGCCCCATAGCGAGGTATCCGAGAAGTATCCGACCATCACTGCTGCGAGTAGTATGGAGATTGCCGCAAGGCTATAATTCAGCGCTCTGCTGCGCCGCCAACTTGCTAATAACCCTTGAATAGAATCTGCTCTCATACACTCAGCTTTTTATGGGCGACGTATCGCTCCCACAGGAATAAGGGAAGTATCAATAACCACCACCATGCCGAGATAGGCAGATTAGAACTGTTATCCACCTCTGCAGATAGGGTGCGATAGCGCTCGGTCATTTGCCGAGAGTCGGATTGATCCAAATTCATAAATGGCTCTATAAGTCTTGAGCCTATAATTACTGGTATATCTGATTCCAAAATCTCTGTCCGACTGATCTCACCTGTTAGTACCAATGTGTTGCTGGTGCTATTGAGGATTGTCAGTGGGCCATTGCTTTGATCCCAGATTAGACCATACTTGTCAGAGGGGATAGGCTTGGCAGCAGAAGTAATAAACCAGTCATAATCTTCTTGATCCACAACGATTTCTAATCCTAACTCGTCTGCTATGACATTTATTAATTCAGCCAGTTGATCTGTGTTATCGGATGATTGATCTATGTACATCCGTATGACGATCTGAGCATCTACTAGGTCATTATACGAACCATCTGAGCGATCGTCGAGATAGGGTACTGCATTAATCTTAACCCTGTCACTAATAGGTAGTGTTGAACCTAGGTAATCTCTCATTCGATTGAATGTAAAGATGTCTACAGAGTCCTTTTGAGCATTGGCGGCGGCTATGACAGTCCACAATGACGGATAGCGAGAAATCGTGGAGTCTGCAGAGCCAATAGCAAATGGTATTGGTTCACTATTACTATACTGGGATACATAGGATTCATACTGCGGATTGTCCAAGATCACTTGTTCTATCCAAATCTGTTTGTTAGACTGATTGTTATTAAAATAGGGTAGCGCTGCGAGCAAGACTGCTGTCGCTATTAAGCCACACCGCAGCACCAATTGACCGAAGTCAGTCAATACCACTGACTTAGGATTGACCGATTCCTGCTCTTGCAAGAATCTCGTACTGCCGAACAGCAATTCCTTGCTCTCTCTATTGCTGAGCAGGTGTATGACTATTGGAACTAACAATCCGATTAAGGCCAATAGCGCTGATATGGCTCCTAATCCAATCATCGATAGTGAGCGTTATTGGTGTCTACGATGTGCCCTAGGGAACGATCGATTGAATCGTCCAGATAGACCCTGATGGCCTGTGTGTTGTAGGGTGAACATAGATCTGTAATGGTCCGATAATGTTGCTTAAGTCGGTCCTTATAGATCTGTCGATAGACCATAGGATTAAGCTCTATGCGCTCGCCAGTCTCCAAATCCCTGAAATTTAGCGATGAATCAAATGATAACTCTTCTTCGGCCCGGCCCATGATATGTGCCACCGTGACGGTGAGATTTTGATGAGCATTAAAACTAATGATCTGTTCCATCTCTTCAGTTGAGGTATAAAGGTCTGAGACCCACACGAGATTGCCTTTGGTTGTGACATCTTGATATACAGTTGCTTGCGAAGCATCCAGCTCAAATAGACTTTGTATTGAAGCTTGCCATTTTCTGAGTCCACTGGATTTTTGCCACTGCGCTGTACTACTGCTCCAAGAGAAGGTGTCACCTTGATTTACGGCTATATAGTTCATTGCCCCACAGATAATCTTGGCTAACTCCAATTTAGAATAAGTGCCTTCACGATATAACATTGACGGACTATTATCAATGACTACATGCTGGTGATTTTGGGCGGCTACAGGAGATTGTTTGATGTAGTATTTTCCTGTTTTGGCATAAAGCTTCCAGTCCAACTGCCTGAGGTCATCACCCTGTATATATGGTCGATATTGCTCGAACTCTAATCCCTGACCTATCTGCTTGGATGCATGTGTGCCATAGAGGTGATGCTTAGATACCTTACGCGATAACCACTCCAGATGCTGTGCATTCTCGATAATTGTTTTGGTAGAGATACTTGATGAGCCGCTCATATCATCCAATATTGTAGTTGTCGATGAGATGATCGACAACCTGCGATGGGGTGATATTCTTAGAGCTCGCCTTGAAGTTGAGGATCAAGCGATGTCTCAAAGTAGGAACCAACATCTTCTTGATATCTGAAGGAATCACACTATATCTCGCTTGCGTTAGGGCATAGGCTTTAGCAGTAAGGATTACAGCTTGACCTGCTCTTGGTCCAGCACCCCAATCAACATAGTCTTTGATAAATTGATCTGAGGTTTCGGCAGGGCGAGTAGCTCTTATGAGTCGGCTGACATTTCGGATTAATGCATCATCGATATGTACTTCACGACACAACTTTTGTAGCTGTAGGATCTCTTCAGCGGTGAGTATTTTATCTATCGTCTGTTGTGAGGTTCCAGTTGTTAGCTTTAGGATGTCATATTCCTCGTCAGCAGCGGGATAATCCACAACGACATGCAGTAAGAAGCGATCCACCTGTGCTTCTGGCAGTGGAAATGTGCCAGCCTGTTCTATTGGATTTTGAGTGGCTAAGAGGAAGAATGGTTTAGGTAAGTCATATCGCTTGCCAGCATAGCTTAGGCCATACTCTTGCATCAGCTCTAACAGAGCAGATTGCGTCTTGGGTGGCGTCCTGTTGATCTCATCGCCGAGTAGGATATTGGTAAATACGGGCCCTTTCTCAAAGCGAAATGCCCGTGTGCCTTGGTCATCGACTTGTAGAATCTCGGTGCCTAGGATATCTGAGGGCATCAAGTCAGGAGTAAACTGTATCCGATTGTAGTCAATAGATAGGACCTGTGATAGAGTTTTGATCATCAAGGTTTTAGCAAGGCCTGGGACACCCTCAAGAAGAACGTGACCACCAGCAATAAGTCCAACGATCAATTGTTCTATTACCTCACGTTGGCCGACTACATTTTTAGAGATTTCTTTTTTGAGGGGCGCTATTTTGGATAGTAATTGCTCAATGCTGTCTTTCGTCATATAATCTTCTCTGCGTCTCTGTGTTAGCTTAATATTGGTGAAATCCTTGAGATATAAATGCCAGAACTTCTGGTAGCGACTCACGCCAATAAGTCCAATTGTGGGCGCCATCACGCACTCGATATTCATGGTGGATATCCATCTTGGTCATAGCGATATGCACGAGGCTATTGCCTTCATATAAGAAGTCATCATCGCCACAATCTATATACCATCTCACGGAGCTCAAATTCTCAGCATTGCCATTTTCGATGAGATAATGTGCATTTGTCTCGTTGAAATACTCTTGCAATTCTTCTTGAGGATAGCCTTTTTCCTCATCATTGAGTAACCATTTTCCGCCTTCAACAGATAGTGCTCCTACATATGCGCTAAGGGGGCAGGCTGAAGAAAATAGATCTGGACGATGAATGGCGTAAATAAAGCTGCCACCACCACCCATGGATAGTCCAGCAATCGCACGATAACGCTTGTCAGACTTGATGCGATATTTGTCTTCGACATATGGCATCAGCTCTTCAAAGAAAAAATCTTCGTAACGCCAGGTGCCTCTGATTGTATTGTAATAACCACGTCGATCTGTGTCGGCGTCAGGCATAATTATGATCATCGGAGTTGCTTTGCCTGTCCTGATGGCGTCATCTGTGATACGACTCACTTCACCAAACTGAATCCATCCTGTCTGGTCGTCTCCTGCGCCATGCAGGAGATATAGTACAGGATAGCTCCTTGATGAACTGTGGTAGTCGTGCGGTAAGTACACTGCATAATTGCGATCCGAATTGAGTATCTCACTTCGCATGGTTTCTTCATCATTCACAATGCCATGCTGGCTATAGGCAACTTGCCAAAACATGATGGTCATACATATTGCTAATAGTCTCATAGCTGTCAAGATATTAAGAAGTCAAGGCATGGATGACGATATTGACACCGAATCTTGTATTGTCGTTCTTATACCATCGTTTATTTCTAAAATCATAATCCCACTCGCAGCCATAATCTTTATTAGAATACAACACCGCTATGCGACCGTTGATTTCGACAGCTTTCAGGTAGTCGTGCACTAAGTCATCACCCCAACCATTGAGTTCTTGTGAAGTTGTTGGGGGACCATCAAAATCAAAAAAGGAACTGTATAAAGGATGATCGTTTGGAATTTTTTTGAGGGAGCCTTCACCAAAAAGATCGATCATTTGTGCTTCAAAGGACTTGGCAAATAGGCCATCGATGTCGTGATTGCAGTCATCAGCAAATACAAAACCACCTCGGTCTACATAGTTCTTAAAATTCTCTTCTTCCGCACTGGTGAACTGAACCAGACGATGACCAGCCATATAACTAAATGGAGAGTGAAATACTTGATTATCACTTAAAGGAACAATATGTTCCTCAGTATCGACAGGTAGGGTCGTATACTCTACTAGTGAATGAAGGATGTTAGAAGGCATGCGTTGATCCACATCCCAGTCTCCTGACTCATACATCAAGCGTGTGAAGTGAAATTGTGATACCATGTTGTTCTGTTAAAAAAGGACTTAGAGTTGAATCTAAATCCTTCCTTAATCCATCAATATTATGTTGTTGCTAAACGGCGTCCGAGAGACTCGTGAATGTAAAATCTCTCACCTTCATATATGGGATCAGGTTGCCATTAATGCGCACTTGCTTTCCTAAAGTTTCCAGATTATTAAGCATGATAATTGGACTTTCATTAAATCTGAAATTCTTGATCGGGTGCTTCAGCTTACCGTTTTCGATATAGAATGTTCCATCACGAGTCAATCCTGTATATAGAAGCGTTTGTGGATCTACTGTTCGTATGTACCACAACCTTGTTACGAGGACACCCTTCTTAGTATCTTTTATAAGATCTTCTAATGAAGCATCGCCACCATCCATGATCCCATTAGATGGGAATGGTAGTGGAGCAACTCCTTTTTGGTCAGCCCAATATCTACCATAGGCCAGATTCTTAACAACTCCATTCTCCAACCATACAGTTTTCTCTCTAGGCATGCCCTCACCTGTCCATGTAGATGCAGGCACCAGAGGGTTAAGTGGATCTGAATATAGATTGATGCGCTCATCAACTATCTTCTCTCCGATCTTGTTTCCACCACCTTCTTTCGCCATAAAGCTTCGCCCTTCATCTGCACTTCTGGCATTGAATGAAAAAAGCATATTTCTCAATAGGCCTATCGAAGCTGCAGGTTCAAGAATTACGGTATATTTTCCTGGTTCGATAGCCTTGGCTTCTCTAGATTGTAAGGCCTTGTCGATAGCGATCTGGGATGCCATCTCAGCGTCAAATCTGCTGACGTCATTGTAATCACGAGTTACCCATCCTGAACCTGATCCATCGTTGCTTCGCATGGTGACGGTAAAGTCCATGCCAGTAGACTGCTCATAGGCAAACAATCCATTAGAATTGCTGATGGCCGAAAAGTCTGCATAGTCCTCAAAAAATCCTGCAGCGGTAACCCCTTTAGCTTTGGCAGGCTCAATACTTGACGCTGCAACAGCTGCACGATACTCTGGAGTAACCTTAGAGGTGGACTTGAAGTGCTGATTAGAGTCTATAATGTTTTGTGGTCCGAGCGGCTCCATAAATTCCTCAGACTCTGGAGAGAGTGTTGCCAACTCCTCTGCTCGCCTTACCACCTTCTCGATAGAGGCATTATCAAATTCTTCTATCGTCGCTGTTCCTACTTTTTTACCAAAATTTGATTGAACGACCAAAGTCTGATTGGACTGCGCTCCAGCGGTAGATACAGTGTTGCGTGCATATCTGATATTGCCACTATCACTGCCTGACAAGTTTACTTCACAACCGTCTGCCTTACTATACTCTAAGGCTTTGGCCATGATCGCTTTAGCATCTTCTTTATTATATATTGCCATTGTTATTTTGCTTTAGAGTTTATTAAATGTTGCGACCTGTGTTGATTACATTGACCCCATTAAACCGTGTCGTAGAGCAGCCATGAGATACTGCACTTACCTGACTCGGCTGTCCTTTTCCATCAAAAAATGAACCGAACATGCGATAGTCACTCTTATCACAAATCTTAGCTGTGCTATTCCAAAATTCTTGTGTGTTAGACTGGTATGCCGCATCATTGATGAGGCCTTTCACTTCGCCATTTTCTATTTCATAGGTTAGCGTCCCACCGAACTGGAAGTTATATCGCTGTTGATCTATAGAGTAGGAGCCTCGTCCGACGAGATAGATTCCTTTCTCCACATCTTTGACCATGTCATCTATAGAGTATGGTTGAGTACCTGGCTCTAACGAGACATTGGGCATACGTTGAAATTGTACATCATTCCAACTCTGAGAGTAGCAACAGCCATGTGATTCATTCTGATCGATCATATGTACTTGATCTCTGATCGCTTGATAGTTGACGAGGACACCATTTCTGACTAGATCCCATTCTTTACATTTCACACCTTCATCGTCGTAAGCAACAGCACCGAGAGATCCTACCTGAGTCTTGTCAGCAACGAGATTAACAAGTTCATTGCCATAGTTAAACTCTTTGGTTTGCCACTTATCTAAGGTTGCAAAACTCGTTCCTGCATAATTGGCTTCATAGCCAAGCACTCGATCAAGTTCGAGGGGGTGCCCAACAGACTCATGTATCGTCAACCCTAAGTGATTAGGTTCTAAGACGAGGTCATACTTGCCAGGTTCTACCGATGGTGCAGACAGCATGGCTCGAGCTTGCTTGGCGCCAGCAATCGCGTCCTCGATGATGTTATATCTATTTCTGTATAGCGTGATTCCGCCTGCACCCTTAACTTCTTCTCGTGCATCAGGTATGAGGTATTCATATCCCAATCCCATTGGAGCCCCTAAGCCCTGACGATTTTTAAACTTACCCGTAGACTTGTCTACAGCGGTGATATTAAGCGTCGGCCAGATGCGGTGTACATCCTGATCGATGTATGATCCTTCTGTTGATGCGAAGTATTTCTGCTCATTGACAGAGAATAGTGCAGAGCTGATATAATCAGCACCATTTTCGAGCGCACGATTATTTGCCTCAAGCAAGAGATCAACTTTTTCTGATACTGGCACCTCCAATGAACTTTTGACAATTGGAGTTTTCCAGCTTACGTCGCCATGTCCTCTAACAGGCGCCAGTACGACTTCTTCAGTTTGTATCTTGCTGTTCGCTTTGGCTATTGCTACAGCGAGTTCTGTAGCTTTTTTGATGCCATCAGGAGTTACATCATTAGTTGACGCAAATCCCCATGTGCCATTGGTTATCACCCTGATGCCGATGCCAAATGACTCGGTATTTACGGTGTTCTGAACCTTCTTTTCTCTGGTAAATACGAATTGATTAAGGTATCTGCCGATTCTCGCATCCGCATAAGTTGCTCCGAGCTTTTGAGCAGTATTGAGCGCTACATCCGCCAACACTTTTTTCTCAGCAACAGCTAATCCAGGGTTGATGAGTTCTGAAGCATGAATGCTATTACCTAATATGGGTAACGGGGCCGCAAGCATTCCAGCTCCAGCTAGGTATAAGAAATCGCGTCTTTTCATAGTGTAATTTTATTTCTTCTGATGTGTTGTCGCAGGAGTGATCTTGCAACGCCATCGTAAGTTATAAGATAATCTTAATTGCGGAGTTTATCCTTGTAATATTTAGAGGACTTTAAGAGTTTGATTGTTTTTTACATTTAGTTATTAGTATGCTGCTAAGTAATCAGTACTTAGAATATACTTGCTTATAATAGAAGCGAGAAGCCAAGAAGATGATATGACATCAGCAGGTGTCTGGATCTATTTTATAGATAGAGCCTATTCTCAGAGCAATACTGGAGATCCCGAGGATAGTGATAATCTTCCAGAGATTAGCTAACTGCCACGATGCTCGGTTGAAACATGGCGTATTCCGATGTCGCTGCCATAATGACCAAGAGTACTTATTGAACCAAAGGAATTGATATGCTGAAGGTGTCTAAAGTTAAGTGAAGTTGATTAAATTCAGTAAGTCCTCATTTCATCACCTTTTACTCTAAATCTAATTTTAGGGCCAGTTGCATTAAAGGTTCCCAAAACTAAGGATCCCCGAATATCAAGCATTTCTATTTCGATATTCTCTTCCTGTTCTGTTGAACTAAATATGAAATCACCTTCTTCCTCATTATATGTAAACTCATATGGTGTGGTAATATTTTTTTCGATTGTACCATTTATTTGCATATTGAATTCAATATTGTTATCTGAAGTCACTTTTATTGTTCGAGTGAGTGGTTCATTATTTATTTTGCAGGAGGTAACAAATAGGATCACTAGGATTGCAATGAGTTGTTTAATGGTCATGATTTTTATTATTTATTTGACGTTCGCGTATTTTATAATCGTTTATATGCTGCATTTAACTACCCTCAAGAAATAACACTGACAGAATTATTTTAAGCGATTTCAAGATAGGGAATATCCTTTATAGATCAGAGTATTTAGGAGTCTATCAAGTAATGATGATACTTTGATTTATTGATTTAAATAGATGCAAGTGGATATAGCATGTAACGTAAGGAGTTCACGGCTTATTCACCTTGGATTTGTAGGATACCCTTGATTCTGATGGTCCAGGACAATGTGCATAGATTAGCACCAATAGGTATACACGGTATACGTGAATATATTCGATGGTATGAGAGTGGTTCATTATCTTTTGGATTACCGAAAGCTCAATCCAAACTAGGTTTGAGATTAGCTGCGACCTTGCTAATCCATGCGTTGTACAACAAACAAATCTGGGTTCGTTTGATGACTCACCTGAATGAATCGTTGCGTATTGTTTACACCACTGAGGTTTATTACGATTTCATTTTCTGTCGTGGTAGAATGATCGGAAATGGTAGTGCCGGCACTATTCAGCACTTCGATATTGTAATTGGAAAAATTTCCTCTTAAGATATATCGGTTGGTAGGAGTTCTGTCTGATATTTCAATAGACTCATTGGACACTACGATGTCAGAGGATTGTCTCATCGCTTCTTCCACTGCTCGCTGTGCATTTAGCTTTCCATATCCCCATGTGGCATTAGGTACTGATTGAGTGAACTGATCTTCGTTAGAAGTTGTTTGAAGGATCTGCTTAACTTCTTCAGGTGTCAGATCAGGGTTGCCTTCTAGCATTAGCGCGATAACACCGACTGAGACTGGCGCTGCCGCACTGACTGCATTTTGTATGCCATACAAGCCGTTGCTATTTTGCAGCACATTGCCAGTAAAGGTGGCGTTATAGCTGCCTTGACCATAGGCTGCGGCACAAACTTCGCCAGGAGCTGCGAAATCTGTACCCAATCGTCCATCTTGTGTAGGTCCTTCACTTGATCCAAGCCATAGTTGTCCAGGGTCGCCTTGACCGCTAAGTTGTCTGGGAACTCCATTAATATCTACCCAAGAATTATCTACGACATAATCGGTAGGACTAATGACTTTGAGTGAACTAGAGTAATCATTGATACTGCCCCCTGGAGCAATAAAAGTTAAAAATCTATTATTCAGAAAATTAAATCCAGGATTAAGGGTTGCAATAAATTCTCCCGACGAATTGATAGCCATTCCTGTGAGAATTACCTTATAGGATCCATTAACACCTGATAGATCTATCAATAACTCTCTTCTGAGAGAGGTGGCCTCAAAAAAATCGGTATTAGCCCCTCTATGCCCTATGAACATATCAAATTCAACGTTGTCAGAGACATCATTCGCACTCATCGGTGGCGAGAACGGTCCGGCTACGCTGCCATCCGGTCGTTGCACAGAAACTTCAAACCGATCGAGTTCATCGTACCAAAGATCGAATCTTAAAAAGCTACTTGATTTTAGAACTTCTAATTCTATTGTTTGTCCTTGACTAATTGTACCTGATGCTCGATTATCTTGGCCGCCATCATCACCTACACCACAGACGAGAGGATGCCCGAGGTCAATGTAATCATCCATTTGGCGACAGATTAAACTCGTTCCATCTGTAGGTCCACCGATGGAACCAAAATTCATAAGAGTAACCGAAGGAAGTCCTAATTCTTGAATTTTGTCCGTTGCAAAATTAAATGCTGTGCTTAGCAAGCTTGCATCAAAGAAAGAAGGTTCACCAGGATTGTTACCAAATGCAGGAAAACCATCCTGGATAAATTTTATACTGATAATTCGACTATTGGGTGCCACTCCTTTAAATTCTCGACTGGCCGTTCCACTGCCGTCACCACACATAATACCTGTTGTCTGAGTACCATGTCCTCCATTGTCATTGGTTAATGGCGGGGTAGTATTATTAGCAAGTGCTTGATTGATCTCTGCGGCGTCCCATATCGTACCCACACCATAGGTATTGTCACTATCGAAAGCACCAGAATTGTCTGTTAAGTCAAATATGTAATCGATTCTTGTATTGCCATTGTCATCAATAAAATCAGGGTGCCTATAGTCGATTCCGCGATCTATCATAACAACGACAACCCCTTCTCCAGATAAGTTATATAGATCTACCGCCTCAGTTATCTTGGCTTCATCTCTGATCCAGCTTCCTTGAGAATATGCC
The DNA here is from genome assembly GCA_964489125.1 of uncultured Saprospiraceae bacterium. Classification (GTDB taxonomy): domain Bacteria; phylum Bacteroidota; class Bacteroidia; order Chitinophagales; family Saprospiraceae; genus GYS-P2D. The sequence continues at coordinate 25,998 of CAZAXY010000003.1, read as the reverse complement.
TCAGCCGAAGCAGTACAACTTATGAATGCTACTAATGAAAAATGATATAGTATTTTGTTCTTGAGCTTTATAAATTGAAGGTTATGCATGTGTGTAAAATTAAATGTTGAGATTGGCTATATATATATAGATAAACCTATATTTTTTTATATAGCCAGTTTAAAAGCAATATATAGTCACAGGATGTTGATTGACACCATTAAGTATCCCGAGTAAAGGTGAATTTATTAGTTGGAATGCAAGCGGTTTACTACCTTATGGTGTCAATTACCGAAAGATCTAATAACTGATGAAGCATACACTGGACAATCCACAATTTTTGGAGAGCTTATCTGAGATCTCTAAATCCACAGGTGAGGATTTTGAACAAGTCCGAAAGAAGGCAGCGCAATATTTGAAGGAGCTCAAGACCGAACAGAATCCTTATGCCAGCCTGATCAGTTCGAAGGTCATTGAACGATTGATGTCATTGGCATATGAAGAAACGATTGATGTCAATCCAGCAGAGATAAAGCGTCTTTCCAAGATAATGCGACACAACTCGGTGGCCTTCGTGATGACACATAAGACCTATATCGACATGTTTGTGCTAGGCATCGCCCTGCTGCGACATGGGTTGCCATGGCCTATGATATTTGCTGGAGCTAATCTGAGCTTTCCTGGATTAGCGCACTTAGGTCGTAAGATCGGGCTGATATTTATCCGTCGTTCATTTAAGGACAACTTGATCTATAAGGCTACGCTGAAACATTACATAGCGTCACTAGTAGACGAGCGTCAGCACTTTATGTGGGCCATAGAAGGAACACGATCTAGAACAGGCAAGTTGGTATGGCCTAAGATGGGTATCCTGAAGTATATCGCAGAGGCTGAAGAAGAGTCAACTCAGGATGTAAAGTATGTTCCGGTATCTGTCGTATATGATCTCATCCCCGACGTGCAGGATATGACTGCTGAAGGTCGAGGAAAAGAAAAGAAGTCAGAGAACTTGATGTGGATGATGAATTATATCCGCAAACTCAACAAGAATTATGGCAAAATCTCCCTAAGATTTGGTGAGCCAGTAGAAAAGAATAAAGAATCGGTTGCTACAATACCAAATCAAGAGTCCGCCATTAATAATCAGAAGTATACACTGCCAAGGTTCGCATTTGAACTAGTTCATGCAATTAATAGGATTACTCCGGTCACGACAGCTTCATTGATCTGTACAACATTACTATCTAAGTTTGCCTTGACTAAGACTCAGATATGCAATGACGTTGTCTCACTTATGCAACTCATCGAAAATAGGAAAAGTGACGCACTCGTAGATAGGGGAGCACCAATAGGAGAGAGTGTTCAATGTGCTATTAATTTGCTCAAACGAGCCAACATCATCAAGCAAGTGGGAGATGGTGTCAAAGCCAAGTATACCATCGTAACATTGAGCTATCTGCCGGCAACGTATTACTCTAATATGTCTGTGCATCATCTATACCATCGGGCATTTATTGAGTTGGCGCTCATCAAGCACTATAGCAAGAAGCCTCATGAGCGTACTATAGCCTTTTGGCAAGAGATTATGTCTCTGCGAAACATATTCAAGTTTGAATTTTTCTACTCTAATAAGGCTCATTTCAGTGATGAGATAGAGGAAGGGTTAGATTACTTGCATCCAGAATGGCAGTCATTGCTTAAGGGACCGTCCAAGCCTATTGAGAATCTCTTGAAGAAGCAAAATATCTTTGTTTCTCATGTTGCTTTATTCACCTATGTGGAGGCCTATAGAGTTGTCCTACACACCATCTACCAGTGGGACGACAATGATGTGTACAACAAAAAATATTTTCTCGATCAATGCTTGTTTAAAGGGGAAGAGATGCACTGGCAAGGACGGATCCATAGGGTTGAATCTGTGTCTAAGCCGTTCTTAATTAATGCACTTCGCTTATGTGAAAATATGAAGCTCATCCCAATACCTAAAAAAGGACAACGAGAGAAGGTACATGAACTGGTGTTGCAGATGGAGGACATAGCAGAGCGCATTAGCACACTGCAAGGATTTATCCTGAACCGCAGTGAGCAACAAAAACTAGCGCTACCTATTGACCGTAGTGTCGTTCCGGGCAGCAAAACTGCGAGCATTACTGCGCCAGTGATAGACGCAGAATCGGGTTCACATATTGGAGCATTTTTCGATCTTGACAGAACCTTAATCAAAGGATTTAGTGCGAAGCAGTTTTTTCAAAGTCGCCTGCTGAGCGGACAGATGAGCCCACGTGAGATCATAGCCCAGTTCAATGGAGTCATGGTATATGCTATGGGCAATAAGAATTTCGCCGGGCTTGCTGCCATAGGAGCCAAGGGAGTCAAGGGTGTCAAGGAGCAGGTGTTCATCAATGTAGGTGAGGAAGTTTATGAGAAGCATCTTGCTCAAGCTATATATCCGGAGTCACGAGCACTGGTTGCCGCTCATCTCGCCAAAGGGCATACAGTGGCCATAATATCTGCTGCCACGCCATATCAAGTGGATCCTATTGCGAGAGATTTAAGCGTGGAGCATATCATGTGTACGAGGATGGAGGTGAATGACGGAAAATTTACCGGGGAGATCCTTGAGCCAGCCTGTTGGGGCGAGGGTAAGGCTAAAGCTGCCATCACACTTGCAGACGAGTTGGACTTAGACTTAAGTAAGAGCTACTTCTATACTGATAGTGTCTCAGATTTACCGCTCCTTGAGTTAGTAGGTAAACCCAAACCTACCAATCCAGATCAGGAATTATCTGCAATCTCCTTTAAAAATGATTGGCCAATTTATCGATTTGATGATGCGATTCGACCAGGGGTCGAAAATGTGGTGCGCACATTGCTCGCTGCAGGAACTCTCATACCTGCTGCGATGGCCGGGATGGCATCAGGTGTCTTATCAGGATCGAGACGAGATGGGGTCAATAGCATGACAGCCGTTATAGGAGACTTAGGAACCTCCATGGCGGGAATGAAGTTGGCTGTCAAAGGCAAAGAGAACCTATGGCGCCAGCGCCCTGCAATATTTTTATTTAATCATCAGAGCAATGCTGACTTCCTCATCATGGCGAAGCTGGTCCGTAAGAATACCGTAGCCATCGCCAAGAAAGAATTGAAGTATACTCCCGTAGGTCCACTCTTTCAAGCAGCAGGAGTAGTCTTTATCGATAGAAAGAATCGAGACAAAGCCATCGAGGCTATGAAACCAGTAATCGACGTACTTAATAATGGTACCTCCGTGGCTATCGCACCCGAAGGAACTCGAAGCTATGATTATCAATTGGGACCTTTTAAGAAAGGCGCATTTCATCTGGCCATGCAAGCTCAGGTGCCAATCATTCCCATATGCATTATGAATGCCCACGACGTGATGCCTCGTGGAGCAAAGCTCATCAACCCAACAGTGGTAACGGTCAAAGTTCTCGATCCCATCTCTGTAGAAGGATGGACCAAGAAAAACATGGATGCCCAGATCGAAGAAGTTAGAAATCTCTACTTAAAAGAATTGGGTCAATACGAATTGTCTAACACACCACAAAAAGCACTCTCATGAATATAGCAGTATTAGGAGGAGGATCATGGGGGACTACAGTTGCATCCTTAACAGCGAGAAATGTTCCGACCTTGCTATGGGCTCGCAATGGCGATACTGTGGATGAAATCAACACACACCACACCAACTCAAGATATCTCAAAGAGGCTAAACTATATAGTGGACTACAAGCTCGACATACTATCGAGGAAACAGTCAAAAATGCCGATGTCGTGGTGATGGGCATTCCATCGCACAGCTTTAGAGCAGTAATGGAAAGTGCTCGACCTCATATCAGACCGTGGGTGCCGATTGTGAGCCTTACCAAAGGCCTTGAGCATGGCACTAAGATGCGTATGACGCAAGTCATAGAATCTGTCATGCCTGGTCACCCTGTTGGTGTACTTACGGGGCCGAATCTGGCCCGTGAGATTATTGCAGGACAAGCAGCGGCCAGCGTGATCGCCATGGTCGACAAGCGGATAGGCTTGGCCCTGCAAAAGATTTTTCAGCTGGGACTGTTCAGAGTCTATACCAATAATGATGTGGTAGGCTGCGAGCTGGGCGGAGCACTTAAGAATGTCATCGCCATTGCAGCGGGCATGGGTGATGGTGCTGGCGCTGGAGACAATACTCGAGCCGCCGTAATTACTAGAGGATTGGCAGAGCTGACTCGATTAGGAGTCGCTATGGGAGGCAAGCGCAAGACCTTCTCAGGATTAGCAGGTATGGGAGATCTCGTCGCCACTTGCAATAGTCCGCAGAGTCGAAACCGCACAGTAGGATATGCACTGGGTCAAGGTAGACAGCTCGAACAGATTATTAATAGCATGAATATGGTCGCCGAAGGCGTCAAGAGCTGTAAGGTTGTAATGGAGTTGGCAGAGGAATATGAAATCGAGATGCCTATATCTCATGAAGTATATAGAGTCTGCCATGAGGGATCGAATGTGAAGAAGGCATTTAGGGGACTGCTGAGGACAGCTAGTGGATCGGAGTATGATCCAGGGTAGGAGCATGAGCTGAAATTGATTATTGACATTTAATTCAGCCTTTGTACCTGCCAAGCTCTTTGTATATAAATCCCAGTTAATGAAAGGTAAAATATTGTAAATAAAGCTTGTGTCAATGAAGTACCTTGAAATATCAGAATCTACTTTTATTCTTTCTAACGATTGCTTTAATTTACTCCAGATTTCATCGGAAGAAGAATTATTGCCAATATGGATAGATTCACCATGTATATAGCCACAATAACCAATAAGAGCTCTTGAATTATATCTTATTATTTTCCCTTTTATAAGATAGTAATCAAATAGCTGTGATCTTTTTGAATGTTGGGTATTTAAGTTGCAAAATGTGGTCCATGCGAATCATAACTGACGTCCGCTTATTGAGTTGTTCGGATAGTGGATGATCAACGCATACATAATTATGCTCTCTGATTCTACTGCGCACAGTCAGTGGATCAATGTGTGTGGCAGGCTCAAAAAACAATTTGAATTCACACGTAAATCTTATGCTACTACAAGAGGAAGAGACTTTTGGTAAACATTTATTATTCTTTTCTTTACGATAGAACCGCATCGCTATGAAGAATTACATTTTTTACTTCTTGGTATTGATCCTACCATTGGCTTGTTCAAGTCCACAAAAGAGCTTTGAAAAAGGCAATTATGAGGATGCTTACAAAGGCACACTTAAAGAATACAAGAAGGGCAATAGAAGTCGTCATTCTAAGGAGATTATGAATAGCTCATTTGATGAGTTGATCAAAGAAACCAACAACACTGCCGAAAGAACACTCAGAAGCGACATCATAGAAGACTGGGAAGAAGCCTATACATCCTACAGCAAGCTGGTCGATCTATACTATGACGGCAAGGGATACATAGACAATGCATTTGATGGCCCTTTGAGTGCGATAGAACAGGAAAGAGATGCTTTAGGAATAGATATAGGAGCCGGTTTTTTTGAATTAGGACAGAATGCCATGGGTGATTATGGACGTAATTATAATAAGGTCTTTGCACAAAATGCCTTTGGCTTCTACGATAAGGCTCAATTGTATGATGCGACCATCCCTGACATCCAATTATTGAAAGAAGAGGCGCTGAGTTTGGCGATCGTGAAGGTGTTTATAGAGGCAGACTCGCCATTTGAATACACTTATCTGAGGGAGATAGATCGGGTATTTAGTGATGTCGAAAGAGAAAGTGAAGGATTCTATCAGATCTACTACGAAAGAAATGAACCTAATAGTGACTGTGTCTTAGAGCTGGATTTCTCTCGCTTAGATGTTAATTCGAGATCAACGAGTACTACAGAAGAATTTTCTGAGGAAATATCAGATGGTTATGAAACTCAGGTAGACACCAGTGGACGCTCGGTTCGGGTAGAGAAGTTTATAACCGTGAGCTGCACGGTCACCACAATATCTGAGAATATAGCTTACAGTTGGAGAGCTGCCGCAAGTACCAAGAGTGACAGAAACTACTGCAACTTCCGCAACCAGTTTTTCGATGCTCGTGAAACATTAACCAACGAGACCTACCAAATCACTGGAGATAGAAGAGCTTTGCCGAGTAGGTATGAACAAGGTGCTTCCAACGATAACAGAAGGAGGGAGGATGTTATCGAGGACATGATCGAGGACATCTACGATGATTTTGTGAGGTACTATTTTTGACTGGTGATTAACGTATAACAAGTATGTCGGAGGGCCTCCATAGACTATGAGACTAATTCCAAGATGGCTTAATAATCTTATTATTCCGTCTGCAGAAGTACAGGAATAGAGCGGCGGCGATCATGCAAAAGACAGTCGCTTGGATAGAACCCTCGGGGCCAAACGCTCCGCCGGTAAACCATGAGGCACCGCTGATCTTAGAAGTGAGCCAGGATTGATCTAAGTGATACCCTGATACAGTGGCGCCATAGATCCCGGATTGCATGAAGTTCCAGCCAAAATGCAAGCCTATCGGAAGCCAAAGACTGCGGGTATACATATAGCTGACGCCAAGTAATAAGCCCGCTTGTATGGCTAGGCCTATGGATGCGACTAATGAACCATTGGGGTTGGCGAAGTGTAAACCACCGAAGATCAATGCCGATATGACCAAGGCTATATAACTGCCCATTTTTTCTTCCATGATCCTAAATATGATGCCCCGTAAGAGGATTTCTTCGAACACTGAAGAAGTGAACGCCATTGTAAGGGCAGGGATGACATAGATAAACTTATTGATGGAGACAACTTCATAACCACCCATGAGGTAGATGAACAGTATGGTAAGTGACTGTAAGATCACTCCGATTAGTATCCCGAAAAATAGATTCTTGCCCAAGCCCCTGGCGGAAAATTCTGTTATCTCTCGGCTTTCGTAGTAGCTGTAGAGGAAGGCATATGCGATAATAGCAATAACTGAAGAGATGATTCCTGCTGTGAGATTGATCATCACCTGTGATAATGAGCTTCCCTCAAGTACTAGATTAATACCAGTTTGTGAGAGGCCATATAGGCTGGACAACACGATTATACCGACGATGATTTTAGTGAGCGGGAAATATAGGATCTTAATTCCGACGTCTTTGATAGTCATATTTAGACTTTATTAAAGTGTTGATAAAGTTGGTTTCCGAGCTTTTTATGTGTAACGCTTGTTGAGATTCTGTTTTACTCGCAGTAGGGTGGTGATAATCAGGTATGATATCATTAATAACACTATAGTGACCGGTATGAACCAGTGTCCTAACTGTTCTGTGATGCCTGGATCAGATAGGCTCAACTGAGATATCGATCCATAGGCGTGAAATGAACCGTCCTTTAAAAATAGTCCGACCTGACTGGGATTGAAGATTTTAGCAATGATGAGATACACAAAACCGAAGAGCAGAATGTACAAGATAAAAAACACAATGTAGGACATGCCATTTCCAATATTGAGCACCAAAGCCCTGAATACCTGCAGTGGGTTGAAGCTCTGAGTGGCTTGCTCCAGTTTCTTGTCAGCGACAATAGGCTTGAGGGTCTCTTCGGGATTGCCCAACTTATCCAGTATGTCCAGCAATTGGTCTACTTCTGTTCCTTGAGTTCTGACTTGTAAGCCCTCATAGATGTGGCTGTTGAACTCCATCAGCAGTTCGCGCTGATCGGCGGTCTCCAATGTACGTATGGCATTCTGCGTGCGCTTCATATAGTTGTCATATATGCGCTTGGTGGTCTCCTCTTGAAATTCTATAGCTTTTAAGTTCATTGTGATATTCTTTTGATCGACTTAGATAATTGAGCCCAATACAACCGCATCTCTTCTAGCGTTTCCTTGCCTGTTTCGGTAAGTACATAGTACTTCCTAGGTATGCCAGACTCTTGTTCCACCCATTTAGCAGAGACGAGATCTTCTTTCTTCAGGCGATTCATCAATGGATAGAAGGTCCCCTCTGCTATTTCTATGGAAGTTTTCTTCTTGACTTCCTCGATGAATTCGTAGCCATAGAGCTCATTATCCTTGAGCACATTGAGTACGATGAAGGCTAAGGTTCCTTTCTTGACTTGTGATTGCCACTTAGTGACAAATATTTCGTTCATGCCATTAATGTATAACAAAATACATAGTATAGCAATGTATATCGAACTATTTTAATAATTCGATTAATATAGGACGGGTGCATTAGGCTTTTTATCTCTGAAAAGAACAAGACTAATCTGCAGAGATCAATGCTCGTGCTAACCGAGCTGAAGATGCCTCCACCCTGATCGGTATGAAAAAGGTAGGCAACTATGTTTTTGGATTTAGGACTGAATCCTTTCGGACCAACTATTTACAACTCTCCTTTCAGTCGATTTGAAAAAAAGAGAGGGGCGGCAGTGTAGGCGGCAAGTGCAAGTAGCGAGTGCTTTTTCATATCGATGGAGGAACGACTGAGCCCGCTTGCCGGTGTGGCAGGATATCTACATACTTGAGTCTAATCAGCCTAAGTAGTTAAGACTTGTCTATCGTTCGACCGAGTTAATAATGCGTTCTCAATTAATCGACTATTTAGAAATCGCCCTGTAGTCGAATTGAAAAAAAGGAGAATTGCCATCTCGAGCTTGTGGAGAGATCCTAAGAGAGTCAAGTACACTACTTTATAATACGATTGAGTTGCTTGTAATTCTCTCTTAATCACCCTTAGAAGCCATCACGGCAATACACTTCCAAGTTATATGATTCCCATGAGCATCCAATGGCTCGATAATCTGAAGATCTTCTTGCCACTTTAAAATGCTATAGCCTATATCAACGAGTATGTCATTGATTTTATTCACAGGATAGAGTGCGTCCCAAAGGTCTGCATTCTTGAAATTTAAAGGGGTAACCATGATCAATTTTCCACCTGGTTTCAAGATTCGAAACATCTCGTGTAGACTGCGAATGGGATCTTCCAAGCGATCCAGTAAAAAGCTGTTGACAATCAAGTCTTGACTGTCGTCGAAAAATGGAAGATGGACAGCATCTGCTAATCCAAACTTCAAGTTCTTAAGCTCATGTCCCGTAATTACAGGTATGGTATCTAATCCCTTGTTAGAGACGTCAAGTGAGATGTCCTGAGCCTCTACCCAAAAGCTTTTTGCTTGTTTGAGCATCTGGTAGCTATAATCTATGCCCCAACAGGTAGACTCTGGAAATCGCTGAGCTAAATGAGCAATCCACCTGCCTACTCCACACCCGATTTCGAGAATATATTGATCAGGATCACTGGGGTAGAAGTCTTTAGCGAAGTCCAGAATATGCTGCATAGGGTAGTGTCCCCACAATTCGTCTGCTAAGTGTAGCGCCACTTGCCGCAATACCATATCATCATATCTCTCATACATGTCGGCTTGAAAATCAGCTTCAGATTTATGACAGAAGAATGGAATCCTTTTTCGATATGATATAGTTGATTTCATGAGATCTTCAGATGTAAAGAGGAGGTCATATTTGCTAGGCCAATGACATATTAGCTAGTAGCTAAGCGACCGCTGTGTTCCATAAGTACTTTTCTATTGCATCTTCGTCTTCTGAAAACATCAAATCTTTGGTAGCAAACTCAATATCTTCACCAGCCTAATCGCCTTCTTTTGATCTCCATCGAATTCAACACGACCCTGGACGAAGGCAGTCTGAATATCCAGCTCTCCTGATCCTAAATTAAGCAGGTGCTTCTCCCTGATGGTGAGGGTGACATCGGGATCTTTGGCATCACCTCGTCGCAGTACGCCAGGTTGCTTGTTTAGATTGATGCTCCAGGTGGCGGGGGTTGGACCCGTTATATTGAATTGAAATATGCCACTATCAGCCTTGATGGCGGTGGGTTCTTTCTTGATAAACTTCTTAATATTCTCAAAGAACTTATCCGAGGCTGGCTTACCTTTCTTTTTCTTCTTGTCTGCTGATGCTTTGTAATTTAAGATGTGTTCTTCAAGCTCATTAGCGGATTCCAGCACATATCTATTGAAGACATCTATGTCTGGCATAGATCGAGCATCAGAGGTAGAACTTATCGTAAGCTGACCATTATAACTGAATATGGCTACCATGAGCCCCATGCCGTCAATAATCGGTGCTGTGCCCATTACTGATACGAGTTTATGCTTGTTGATGTACAAAGGCACTTGTGGTCCAGGCACATTAGTGATGACGAGATTAAACACGGGATTATGCGCTTTAGCCATATTGTAGCGAGAGTACATCTTAGCGGCCTGATTAGCAATGCCAAAAGGAACTGCCTCAGCCAGATTACTTAAGGATTTTGCTCCGAGCGCATTGTTATATGTCTTACCACGTATAGCATTGGCCTGGATGGCCTCAAGTCGTTCTATAGGATCTTTGATATTAGTTGCGAGTTGTACCAGCATCGCTGATAATTTATTACCCTCAGCAGACTTATCACTTTTTGCCCGGTTAGATATAGGCACCATTGCTACGAGAGGCTTGAGGGGAAGTTTGTCTTTGCTGTCGAGGTATTTATGTAGTGCTCCCGCACAGATGCTCAATATTACATCATTGAGGGTGCAACCCATGATGGTCTTGAGCGTACGAACTCTTTGAAATTCCAATATGGTAGTGTTCCACTTCCTAGAGGCAGAAATTATCCCATTGAATGGCGTGGCAGGAGCTGTAAATGGTGCGGTAGGCATGTCCATGCGCTTCACCCGGGTAAGGACACCAGCCTTAATAGTTGAAGTGACGGTCTCGGTAACGAGCTTAGGTAACTTAAGAGGATTCTTAGCAAAGCTGATGGCACTCTTGTAGATCAACTTTAATTCATTGGGCAATGGTTCTGGTTTAAAAGGCTTAGGAGCAGGTGGTTCCTTCTCAGTTGGTGCCAGGTCAAACAACACAGCCATCATTCCTGCCCCAGCCATGCCATCTATTGCCACATGATGCACCTTGGCGATAACGGCTACACTACCTTTAGGAACTTGAGAGAGTGTGTCTAGCCCCTCCACAAAAGTGTAGCTCCACAGTGGCCGGGTTTTATCCAGAGGTTCTGAAAAGATACTTGATGCCAATGCTCGCAGTTCTGCCCAACCACCTGGCGACGGCAGGGCGACATGTTGGAGGTGTAAGGAGATATCAAAATTGGGGTCATCTACCCAATATGGATAGTCGACGCCTAAGGGAACATCCATCAAGCGCTTTCGAAGTTTTGGTAGCATGTGTAGACGGGACGCTATGATATTTTTAAAAGTGTCAAATTTTAAATCACCCTCGATTATTGCTACAGAACCAATATGCATGGGGCTCGTAGGAGATTCTCCATACAAGAATGTGGCATCCATGCCGCTGACGCCTTCTATATCATCTACGTCGATTCGATCCAAAAACTCCTTGATCATAATTTTGTGTTCTAAGGTGATGTAAGAATGGAGCTTAATGATAGTGAATTATAGTGAGTCTGATGCTAAGCGATAGTGCATATATAAACCACTGGGCTCCGTAGGCTGCCTTACATATTGGATGATTTAACACTTCCTTACAACACAATATCTTTTCAGACTGCTTGTAGTTTTTATCTTTAGATTTTTGAAATTATAAAACACAAGAAATATGTTTAAAATGAGATACTGTGTGTTATTGCTGAGCACGGTGATGCTGATGAGTGTATCTTCTATTTTAGCCCAAGATGCTCCTACTGCCGCAGGAATGTATAACGAGGGACTTGGCATGTTAAAAGCTAAAGACTACGAAAATGGCCTAGCTAAAATGGAAATGGCGCTTGAGTTAGCTATGGCAGCTGAAAATGAGCAAATCGTTGGCCTTGCTAAGAAGAATGGTGCAGTCGCAGCTTACAACTTAGGAAATGGTAAGAGAAAATCTAAGGACTATGAAGGAGCACTTATGATGTATAACAAAGGAATCGAACTCAATTCTGCCTATTCTTCTAATTACGAGGGAATCGCAAGAACCGAAGAAGCTCGAGGTGATAAACTTAAAGCGGTAAACAGCTACATCAAAGCAGCTAAAATGGCTGAAGCAGAAGGTAAGGCGGATAAAGTAGAAAGTCGGTACAAAAAAGCAGAATTCCTCATCGGCAAAACTTTCGTGGCTAAAGATTATGATACGGCTATCAGCATGGCAGAGGCATATAATACCGATGCACCAGCTAATGCAGATGTTAACTACTATCTATCAAGATCTTTTGGTGCGATGGAGAAGTATACGGAAGGCATTGCAGCTATGAGAAAAGCTGTCGAATTGAAAGGGGGAGCCGTGCCAGATAAGTATACTTTTTACTTAGCTGAACAATTAGAAAAGTCTGGCAACGGTGCAGAGGCTAAAACACTATATTCTAAAGTGACTGAAGAAAAATTTAAAGCTCAAGCTGAATATAGAGCCAGTCAGTTATAAAGAAAAAAGTCTCAATTTAAACAAGAGAAACTATAGCCAAAGCCTCAGCATTCGCAGGGGCTTTTTTTAGTTTATAACGAGGGATAAAAAAGCAGATCGGCAATCATATTCTCCGGCTCAAATGGTTGCCAGTTTTCTTCTCTATAAGTGAGTCTATCTGCAATGATGTTTAGGACTGTTGGATTAACTCCGAGACCCAAGTGACTGCCTCTTACTTCGATGTTTTGAATTATGGGACTCTCGCTTTTTTCATAGCATACCTCCCATGGTACAATGCCATCTTGTTTAGTATATATGGCAGTAAACGGCACTTTGGGCGGTACTGGTATGTCTGCCAGCAGGGCAGGGTCGACATTTTGGGTGCCTTTGCCGACGGTAATTATGTTGTGTAGCCATCGTGCGTTATTCTGTTCTGTTACTCCTCCAAAAGGGGAGCCCATAGTGATCACCTGTCGGATCATGTGGGGTACTTCCTTAGCAATCTGTCTGGCATAGATGCCTCCTAAACTCCAACCGATCAGACTAACCTTGATTCCACTGTCTTCGTGAAGTTGGTGGATTTGATCTATGAGAAGTTCGATGTATTCTACCTTGGCAAAATTTCTACCTATTTCCCAGCCATGCGCATCATATCCAAGCTTCCTCAGGTATTTTTTGAGGGGCTTATTAGATGTGTCTGTTGCCATAAATCCTGGCAATAAAAGAACGGGATGACCATCTCCAGATCCCTTTTTATGTCGATCTAAAAACTTGAATGGAATGTTAGTACTCCACTCGAAGAGTGCACGTCCTGTTTCAGTAGCAAGCCAAAATAGTGATGGCTTTTTTATTGCTGTAAGAATCTGTACCGATGTGGACATATGTTTAGATTTTGTAATTAAGAGATAGTTATTCTAAAAGTCCTGATACGGTTGCAATATATAGTTAGTTTCAATATATGAAGGGGCAATTTTCTTTAACGCAAATTAAAAATGCCGAAGGATACTCCATGAAAGAGTATCTCCGGCAGTGTTAAACTGTATTATTGAATAGGGTAGTCTTCAACTAATTCTTGCTCACTAAAGCAGAGAATCTTTTTCTGCCATAACTGAACTGCCCTTTTAATGATTCTAATGTGTCGAATACGATATCCTGTTGCTTAGAAGCTAACTTGATACCACCTTCGATGGCTTTAGTAGTAATGCCTTGCCATTGCTCGGTTCGTGCAATCGTTTCATTTACAAGATCTTCAGTCGCTTCAAGCGCGAATTTATTTACGTTCTGAGATGTTGTCTTAACTCTTTCGATTGCTTGCTCAACATTGAATCTTTCTATTCTGTTTGCAACTTTTTTTGTAGTCTTATTTGCCATGGTATATGATTTATTAAAGTGAATTAATTTATGATTATAGCGCTTTGGCCTGCTCTATCCATACAGATGGATCAAAAGACTTATACCGTGATCCAGCACTATTTAAAATCTTTTGAAGACCTTTCGTGCCTTTTGCAATAAGATCAGCATAAGTGTATACTCCAGCTTCATTTAAGATGCTTTCCACTTTTGGGCCGATACCCTTTATTGCTTTAAGATCAACTATAGCAACTTTTTCTGTTGCAGCCTTTGATGCTTTAGGAGCTGTTTTTTTAATGTCTTTAACTACTTCTTTGACCTTCCCTTTCGCATTTTTAGCTGTTGATTTGTCAGCAACAGTATCTTTAATGGTCTGGACTGCGTCAAGCGCATCTTCCTTGATTTCTTCGATTACGTCAGAGATTTCGACCTTTGCCTTAGTGGCTACCTTACGGGCTTTTTGTACTATATCGGTATCTACAACTTCATCAACAATCTCCTCGACTTCTCCTTTGAATCTCTTGAACAAATCGTTATTGATGATTTTATCTTTTAAATCCTCAATTAACTTGTCCTCAAAACCAAATAGATCCTTTACTCTACTCGCACCAGTCTCAACCTCAACCTTGACTTTCTCTGCAGTGTCAAATAAGATGTCGATATTCTTTGCAGCAATAGGCTCTGATTTCTTAACGGCTGTTGCTACAAGCTCTTGCCATTTTGTTCCAGCCTTTACTGAACCATTTAAGATATCTTCAGAGGTTTTCAGGATGCCATCATGAAATTTTTTCACGTTGTCTTTAACCTGTGTCTTGCGCTGGTCAGCTGTCTTTGTTTTTGATGTTTGTGTTGCCATGTTAAGTGATGTTGCGATTTAATACTACAAATATGAATATCGCTTGTTACAGATGAGTTACAAATGGAGATGGAGTCGATGGTATCATCTTATCTGTTCCTATTCCATAGATGAAATAGTCAGCGAGTTATCTATGTAAAAGGTGCCTCGATCACTTCTGTTCTTTTCCACAAATAGAAAAGTAGGAAAAATCGGAACCCTAAAATAGCCCTGTGCATGGTAGATACTACTGCCTTTAAAGTGCCTTTATATTTTGGATTAATGACGTGGTTTCTGGTAGGGGAGTGATGCCATACTCTCTGTCCAGAGTTGTGACGCAAGCGACCCGCAGCCGGGAAAGTGCCTTTCCTGGCCAGTATTGTTGATTAGAGTGGAGTAGGAAACTTTGTTTTTGGTTTATTGATATGTTTATTCGTAATGTTATTATCTATATGAATATATGTATGATGCGATAAGAACTGTATAACACAGTTCTACAGTAGCGGTAGCGATGGATGATTTGTTGAGCGCAACTCACAACGCTAACGATGATTTAAGCTGTAAGGTAAAGCGAAGCGATCAATACTACCCATATACACTATTCATAGACAGTTGGATTCTGTTTAATTTGTTAGTCGGATATAACATCAATAATTATTATCAGATGACTATGGATAGCGATGTTGTGCCTGCGTCGTTGTGTACTCAATATTATAACTTGAGTACCTCTATTGACCTAAGATTAGCTCAAGGCGTTAAACGGTGAATTCTTACTGACTTATTACGATTGATTGGTTTTCTCATCGCTCGGTGCAACTAAATATAGTTACATTTGCGTTGTGTCTAAGAGAGATAAGTTAATAGTCAGGTTCTTAAGTATGCCGTCCGACTTTCATTATGATGAGATGGTTAGGTTACTTGGGTATTTTGACTTTGTAGAGGTTAAGAAAGGCAAGACATCTGGATCGAGGGTTAAATTTATGAATGATCACGGTGTTGCGATCTATATGCATAAACCTCATCCATCAGGAATTTTAAAGAGATATCAATTAAAGCAAGTCAAAGAAATATTGGATGTATGAAACATTTAGAGTACAAAGGCTACACTGGTACAATTGAGTATAGCAAAGAAGATGGATTGCTTTTTGGAAAAGTGATAGGAATCAAAAGTTTGTTGTCGTACGAAGGCTCGAAAGGAACAGAATTAGAAGCAGATTTTAGAGGTGTAATTGACGAGTATTTAGATAATTGTAAAGAGTCTGTTATTAGGCCTGAGAAGCCATTTAAAGGCAGTTTTAATGTTCGCATTCCTTCAGAGTTACACCGAAATGCGGCGCTTAGAGCAATGGAGCTAAATACATCATTGAATGGTTTTGTATCAGAGTCAATAAGAGCAAGATTACTTCAAAAAGTATAGATTACTCAGAGTTGCACTTTGGTTTTATTACGAGGTTCGCCAATGGTAGATCGTCAAAAAGTTTAGATAACAAAAAGGCGCTGTATTTTGGCCAGCGTTGCCCACGTTGAGCGTAGCATAAACTAAATCTGATATTTGCATTATTCGTTGGCTCTACCAAATATGTCTAAGAGAGATACCGGCCCTCTTTCATGCTGACCAAAGTGGAGACATCTTAAGGTACGATCTAACAGACTTAAGATCTATTCGTTCGGCGTAGGTTGTGCCTACGCATATCGTGTTTTCAAAATTGCATCCCAATACCATTTTATAGGTATCATCTGAGATAACCCCGACAGGGGTGAAATACCTGTAGCTGCGAATGATAGTTCGCAGCAAACCGTTATCTCTGTCAGTGCTATTGGCGAATTTTTTGACCAAAAAATGTGACAAAAGACTTTTCGGGACTAGTAAGTTGAGGGACATTACCTACAGCGCCTTTACGCTTTGGATGAGGGCCATTGTTTCTGGTAGGGGAGCGATGCCATACTCTCGATCCAGAGTTGTGACGCAAGCGTCGTAGGTTTTTATGGCCATAGGGCGATTTCCACGGTTGATATATGCTTGAATCTGGATTCTGTAAGCCTCCTCCCATAGTGGATCAATCTGAAGCGCAGTTTGCATCAATCGAATGGCTTCCATAGGTTGATCATCTATAATGAGACTCGCTAAGTCTGTATATGCCCCAATGAAAAGCACTTGCATCCGTTCGCGCTCCTCAGCGCTCCAATCTTCGTAAAGGCGGTTAGGCAGGTAGGTGCCCTCATAGAGGTCAATTGCCGCTCGATATAGAATTATACATTGATCACTATGGTCATCGTGGCACTGATTGGCCGCAATGATTAACTGCTCTGCCTCATGGATGTCGATCCATATTTTATCCAAATTAAGGTGATAGCTTATGCCATTGCGCAGGATATAACTAGGTTCACTGCGGCTTGGGCGATCTGGCTCGAGCGCTTTGTTGATACCATGCATAGCAACTTTGAAGTCACGATCACTAGCCTCACCCCAGAGCCTATCTATAATCTGATCTTTGTGCAGGCCAGATCGAGATCGATTGGAGATGAAGAATTGCATGAGTTGGATACTTTTGTCTCGACCCCAATCCTTAGAGCTTAAGTTGATGCCATCTCTAATAACTCGAAAGGAACCTAAAGTGTATACATGTATCTCGGACTTCTCCTTATGTTCAGATGAGGATTGTATTTGGGTTATGTCGTGCTGGCCCACCTTGTTTATTTAGCCAGCTTATTAACCTGAGTGGTCAGGGTAGCGATGAGTCCTTTTAATTCGGCGATGTCATCTTTGACTTGCTTAAAGTCTGATTTGCTCGCAGCTCGCCATTGATCGATTTCAACCTTTGAACTAATTTCTTCACTTACATGAGCCAGTTGATCTTGGATTTGACCTTGTAGTTGATTGACCTGTTTCTTAGGATCTTTAAGGGTATCCATGATGAGTTTAGGGCCTGTTGCCCGTACTTTTTTCCAAATGTCGAGAGACTTCTCAATGATGCCTTCCTGCTCTTCAACTGTTTTGTCTGAAGTGGCCTCCTTAGTAAGAGCGGTCAATTTCTCTTGGATGAATGTCATAGCTGTCGACATATCGGTGAAGTTGATAGACGCACCATCCTGGACATGAGAGACTTTGCCTCTCCATTGTACTTCTGCTTCTCCATTGTCCTCATAGATGCTCTGATTGAATCGCACCATGAATGAGGCGGTTTGTTTGTTATTTGTCGGCATAATTAGAATTTAAAGATATTATTCAAATTGCTCTTCATCCCAAAAGATACGGTCTTTAAAGGAGTCGATTTCTCGGCGTTCACGTTTAGTTGGTCTGCCGGTTCCTTTTTCTCGGGTTTCAGGTCGAGCCTTCCCTATAAACCAATCACTGTATTTATTCATCTCACTTTCTGGAGTGAGATTTTCATAACAGGTGACAGCTATAGGCGATCCCACTCGCTTAGAGATTAATTTAACTACCTTAAATGTAAGGTTGAACCCATTCTTATGTACTTCGATAATGTCGTCAATAGCGATTAAGCTCGAGGGCTTAATTGACTTATTTTTAATCTTTACGTTATTGCGTTTGCACGCATCTGTTGCTTGAGTCCTCGTCTTGAATATACGGACACTCCACAGCCATTTATCCACTCTGATCTTAGTGGCTTCCATCTTATTCTTTTATACCTGTTGGGACTTTGATTTTCATGTCCTTTAGTGTCTTCAAGACAGTCTTGGCAACGAAGTAGTTGCGATACCAACGCTTGTTAACTGGTGCAATAATCCAGGGCACTTCATCGCACTTATTGATCGCCTCTTCATAGTACTTCATATACTTATCCCACAGCTTGCGCTCCTCCCAATCTTGCCCTTTATGTTTCCAGTTTTTAGTGGAATCATCAATGCGTTCTTGAAGTTTTTCTAACTGACGCTCTGGGCTGATGTGCATGTAGAATTTGAGGAT
This sequence comes from uncultured Saprospiraceae bacterium, assembly GCA_964489125.1. Taxonomy (GTDB): domain Bacteria; phylum Bacteroidota; class Bacteroidia; order Chitinophagales; family Saprospiraceae; genus GYS-P2D. The sequence continues at coordinate 7,489 of CAZAXY010000003.1, read as the reverse complement.
ATGAGTATTGTTGTCCTTGGTAAGCAATGTCTCCCAGGCATTGATTGCATCTATGCGTGCCTTCGCTCGCTTGTCATCAATCCACCCATGTACACGCTGTATTAGGATGTCCTCATAATGAGATCTATTGAATATGGTAATATGTCCTTTAGGCGGTGTCAATTTATTAACTCTCCACAGGAAGTCGTGAGAGAATTCCAGATCTGTTGGCTTCTTGAAGGAGTGCGCAGTAATACCAGTCGGGCCGCAATATCTGAATACATTGCGAGTAGAACCATCTTTGCCGCTGGCATCCATACCTTGGAAGATCACCAGCAAGGCTTGCTTACTCTCCTTGTATAGATCATATTGTAGTTCGGCAATATCTTTGGCGAGGTCTTTAGTTTTATCTCTTATTTCGTCTTCATCTACTCCTTTCGGAGGATCAGTGCTATAGTTAGATAGCTTAATGCTCATTATTTGCTGATTTTAGATCGTTTTGTTAAGTATCGTCTGAGTACCTCGTGATATCCATTGCGGATGTTAGTTGGCACATAGTCTATTTTGTATTGTAGGCATTTCTGTATGATGCGCTCTTGATGTTCTTTGATCTTAGCTTGATAGGCCGACTTCAGCTCATTGGATTGAAGTTTTATCTGCTCACCAGTCTCCATATCTATAAATAGATGTGGCCTATTTTCAAATTCAAAGGCCATCTCAAGTGGTTCATCCATGACGTGGAAAACGACCACCTCATGTTTGTTGTAATTCAGATGCTGTAGCGCAGCATAGAGCTCTTCATGGTCCTCGGCGCGATCAAAAAAGTCTGAAAAAATGATAATCAATGATCTCTTATGGACTCTATCGGCGATCTGATGTAGCGTTGCGGGGATATCGGCAGTCTGCTGAAGTGCGGCTCTTTGGATTTCGTTCTCGAGGTAACTCAGCAAGAGCTTATAGTGTGTACTGCTCGATTTATTAGGGGTATGAATCTTAAGCTCCGTGTCAAAAAGACTCAGACCGAAAGCATCCCGCTGTCGCTTCAAGAGATTCATCAGGCTCGCAGCGCCAAGAGCGGAATATTGAAATTTATTGAGTGATAGGTTTTTGATTTTAAGATCCTTGGGAAAAAACATTGACGAAGATGCATCCAAAACAATCTGACATCTTAGATTAGTTTCTTCTTCATACTTTTTTACAAACAACTTCTCGCTGCGCGCATAAACTTTCCAATCTAAATTTTTGGTGCTCTCCCCACTATTGTACAACCTGTGCTCAGCAAACTCTACAGAAAATCCATGAAATGGACTCTTGTGCAGCCCTATGATGAACCCTTCAACCACCTTACGGGCGAGTAAGTCTAGGTTCTCGATGGATTTAAGATCATAAACATCAAAAAAGCTCATATGGTAAAAGTAGAAAGATTAAAAGAGAGAATGTGATATGTAATAAGCGATACCGCTATATAACTTACATAGTTAGTAATGGAGTACATCAGCCGTGATATTTGACGTATATCTTGTGTCGAGCTATTGACTTAATATGAACCACAAATAAATAAAAGAGCCCTCGCTACAATAGTAATGAGGGCTTTAAGTCTTATTAGTTTTATGATAGATGACTATAAGAGTGCATCGAGCTTCTGAGACAATGTAGCCTTAGTCGCTGTGCCAACATGCTTATCGACAACCTCGCCATTCTTGATAAATAATATGGTTGGAATACTTCTCACACCATATTTCATTGAAGTTTCTGGGTTGTTATCAACATTCACCTTGCCTATTATTGCTTTCCCTTCGTAATCTTTTGCGAGATCATCAATAACGGGACCAACCAATCTACAAGGTCCGCACCATTCTGCCCAAAAGTCAACAACTGAAACACTTTCTTCTGCAAGTGCTGTGTCTTTAAAGTTTGAATCTGTGAATTCGAATGCCATAGCGAAAATATTTTTCTTTTATTTTATAACCATTCTGAACATAGAATGATTCCAATGATATCATACAAAGAGAATAAAATTCTTTTTGTTACGAATACTTTAACAAATATCTTAAACATTGGCTGGAGTATTAGGAAAAAAATTGACTCGTTGTCTTGCCGTCATAGTCACTGCTGCGACAATTAGCCTGTTGTTCCACATCTTTGAGGAAGAATCATCCATAGTAGAATCTTTCTATTCTCTGGGTACATTCAGTATATGGCGAAATCTATGGGACTATACATTGGGGTGGAGCCCGATACCTTTAGTGTATCTGTTGGTCGCAGGATTGTTAATCATCTTGTATCGATGGATAAGAAGATTGAGGAGGGACCATGAAACTTTTGGTAAGTCGTTGTGGCAGATTACTATTAGTGCTATTATGACCTTCTGCATCATCTACTCCTTTTTTTATGTGTCATGGGGATTCAATTACAAGCGAGTAGATCATATAGATAAGCTCTTAGAGTCTTCTTATGTCGAGCAGCATGTAGATGAGCTTTTTTCAGAATTAGAGCGTGTTTCCGATCATCTATCTTCAATGAGGGTTGCTATACCTGATTCTGTGAATTGGCATGCCACCATATCAGGTAGCGATCATCTCTACCGACCTGATTTAGTACATACTTTTCACTCATTAGATGTGCCACACGCAGGCAGAGTGAGAGTACGGATGCTGTACCCTAAGGGGAGTCTGCTTTATTGGAGTACAGCAGGTGTATACTTGCCTTTCGTGAGCGAAGGACACGTTGATGCTGGCCTTCACCCCATAACATGGCCCTTCACGATTCTTCATGAGATGTCACACGGCTATGGACAGACAGGTGAGGATGATTGTAATTTCTGGGCACTGTTGGCATGTGTGAATAGTGACAATGAGGCCACACAATATTCAGGATATATGGCATACTGGAGATATCTTCGGTCGAGTGCATATGGAGCCGATAAAGAGCGATTTCAAGATATCATGAACAGGATGAACCCTCATGTGATGAAGGACCTAGGGGATATTATCATCTACAGCCGACGCTATCCAGACGTCATGCCTAAGCTCAGAGATCTGGTGTATGATCAGTATCTAAAGAGCCATGGGATTTCGGAGGGCTTGCTTAGTTATAATAGGGTAGTATTGTTAGCCTTGTCTTGGCGAGAGAAGTATGGGTCTTTAGAGTTAGAAACGGCCTCCCAAAGTCAATGATCCGGATTGACCCAGTTGAAAATGATTGTTTACGCCAGCAGCGATAAAAAACGATTTCCACTCATATTGCATTCCTATAGCTGGTCCCTGAAATGTGCTATTGATTCCTATCAAGATGCGAAGCTCCTCGATTGGATTATAACTAGCTCCAGCGACAAGAGTGGACCTTTGGGCAGTATCATTATATTGATACTCTGTATGCAGAGATACTTGCTCAGAAATTTTGAGCTGAGCACCTACATTCCAAAAGCTGCTGACTAAGTCGGGCGATTGATTGAGATTTTCTGCAAGAAAACTCAGTGTGAACCCTTCGGACAATTGGTAATTGAGTCCGATATCTATATTGACCTCACCGCGGTTTTCGCTAGTGATCTCTTGAATTGACAATGTAACATACTTAAATGAGGCTCCTATCTGCAGCCGATCTGTCAGTTGTCGGCTATAGCTCGCAGACCAGGTATCCAATGAAAATTCTGCTATACCATAGTTGTGAAAACCCAGTGTAAATCCTTGATGATTGCCAGCATGACTATAGGATATAAATGAAGAAGATATGCCGGAGAAATATCGTTCTTCTGTCGAACCTACGATGGTATTTCCACTGTCATGATATAAGGCGGATAGCGGATTATTCAATGCAGGCATACTACTTACCTCGATTGTTTTGACTCCTCCAGATGCAAGTTGATATGCGGTCATGGGACTTTGACCGCTCAGGCTAAACCATAATTGAATTAAGAAAATGCTTAATATATATTGCCTGCTTCGGTAGATCATATCTATTTTAGCGTACGCCTTTAGGCTACTTGTAAAATTAGAATAATAGTGAACGCTTGTAATGGCGAAGTTTAGAAAAAATCATAGCAGAAATAAAAATCCATTTGTTGGATTGTCCATACGGGTCTTTTTGATGATCGCTATTGCTGTTGCTCTATTCTTTATCGGAAGAAAAGGATTTAACGATGCTCGATCGGGAAATTCTAATCGGTCTACTGGTAGCAGTATCAATGTAGAATTTGAAGATTACGACAGACCTTATCTCATTCCTACATCCAACAGAACAGATATCGAAGTAATTAACCACAAGTATTATTCATTAGGATATGTAGAGCAGTATGAACAACCAGCGTGGGTAAGCTATGTGCTGAACAAATCCGAACTCGCCATCCCTAATGTCAATCGTCATGATAGATTTTTAGAAGACCCCGACGTGTCATCCTCTTCTGCTAATTACTACGATTATAGAGGTAGTGGTTATAGCCGAGGGCATATGGCTCCAGCAGGAGACATGGCATTTAACAAAGAGGCAATGCGAGAATCTTTCTACATGAGCAATATGAGTCCTCAATTGATTCCTTTTAATGGAGGCATCTGGCGAGAGCTAGAGGAAACTGTTCGGGATTGGGCGTATAAGAATGAACGATTATACGTGATTACAGGACCTATCTTAGACAATATTGATGGCTATATAGGTGATAAAAATAAGGTGGCTGTGCCAAAGCAGTATTATAAAGCTGTCGTTGATCTGGATAATCCAGATCTCAAAGGGATTGCATTCATTATGGACAATGAGGTCAGCACGAGACCTATAATGGATTATGCCGTCACAATAGATGAACTCGAACAAGTCTTAGGAATGGAGCTCTTCGATGAGTTGATAGAAGAGGATATTGAACAAGAAGTAGAGGGAAAAATAAATATTAAATCTTGGCCGGTGAGCAAGAAGCGTTTCCAACAACGAGTAGATCACTGGAATAATAATTAACAACAACAATCAAATTAAGGGATAGTAGTATGAGCAAAGTTGATCAGTTTAAGCAAGAAATAGAGTCAGCCTATCAGTTCGAAGGTGACAGTATCGACATGGGTGCAGCAATGCTTGACGGCGAAGTGCTGACTAATACTGTGGTTAGATTGCCGCTTAAAACTTTCAACCGACATGGGCTCATCGCTGGAGCAACAGGTACGGGTAAAACTAAAACTTTACAAATTATCGCTGAGCAATTATCCGCCAATGGAGTGCCATCATTAGTGATGGATATCAAGGGAGATTTAAGTGGATTAGCGGTGCCAAGTGGAGGGCATCCGAAGATTGACGAGCGCCATGAGAAGATTGGTTTTCCATTCGAAGCATCTTCTTCGCCAATAGAATTTCTGACCTTATCAGATGAGCCAGGAGCGAGATTGCGGGCAACGGTATCAGAGTTTGGCCCAATCTTGTTATCTAAGATTCTTGATTTAAGTGATACTCAAGCTGGGATATTAGCCGTAGTATTTAAGTACTGTGTCGACAACAACTTGCTTTTGCTCGATTTACAAGATTTGAAGAAGGCACTAAACTTTGTGATCGGAGATGGTCAGGATGAAATCGAAGAAGAGTATGGCAAGATGTCTTCTACTTCTGTCGGTACAATTATAAGAAAGATTGTAGCGCTTGAACAGCAAGGAGCCGAGGTGTTCTTTGGAGAAAAATCATTCGATCCTGAAGATTTGTTGAGGATGGATGATAATGGCAAGGGAGTCATATCCATACTGAGGTTGACAGATATACAAGACAAGCCAGGGCTGTTTTCGACTTTTATGCTTCAGCTACTTGCGGAGATATACTCGACATTTCCGGAGGAAGGTGATGCAGGGCGGCCTAAGCTGGCTCTATTTATTGATGAGGCTCACCTCGTATTTAATGAAGCTTCAGATGTCTTACTAAATCAGATTGAGACAATTGTTAAATTGATAAGATCCAAAGGTGTAGGCATATTTTTTATCACACAGAATCCAGCAGATGTGCCGGAGTCCGTATTGGGGCAGTTAGGCCTCAAGATTCAACATGCGCTAAGGGCATTTACTGCCAAAGATCGAAAAGCCATCAAGCTTGCAGCTCAGAATTATCCTTTATCCGATCACTATGACGTTGAGGAGCTGCTGACCTCTTTAGGTATCGGAGAGGCCTTTATGACAGGTCTCGATGAAAAAGGTATACCCACACCACTTGCACACACTTATCTGAGAGCACCAATGTCTCGTATGGATGTATTGTCTCAGGCAGAGATAAATGAGATTATCAGTAAATCTGCATTGACAGCTAAGTATAGCGAAGAGATAGACAGGGAGAGCGCCTATGAAATCTTGACAAGGAAGATGGATGCTATGCAGGCTGAAGAACTAAGGCTACAGGAAGAAAAAGAAAGAGCTAAAGAAGCCAAGTCAAGAAGCCGATCCTCTTCAAGCAGCAGGAAGTCTGGTGGTGGATTAGGCAAAGTGGTTAAATCCGATCTATTTGCTAAAGGAACTAAGGCGCTATTGGGAACCATCGGCGTAAAAGCCACACAAACAGATATCAAGAGAGTGTTCAGAAGTCTGTTCTGATCACTTTTCTGAAAAAAGAATGAGCTTATTAATAGCCCTTGCCAGAAACAAATTGCGTTTTCTTAAACGAGTTCGGTTGTGTCTCTCTGGTGCTTTCATAGTTGATTTGAAATATGGCCCAAGGAGTATTCTTGTGGTGATTTCCAGCGAAGTAAGTCAGGATAGTTTCAAGACTTAATGAGTTTAAGAAACCAGGTAGCATCTGTATTACTTTAGAGTCTTCATCCATGAAGACCATAGTAGGGTAGCGCAACTGTCCATGCGTTAACTTAGAGGCTAGGGCGTGATATCCTCGCAGGCCACCACGGGTGAATTTGTAGGTCTCCCCTTTGAACGTGATATCCTGACGCTGTTCGGCATCAAACTTAATGGCGACAAAATTTTCGTTGATGTACTTGATGACCAAGGAATCTTGAAAAGTAGTCTGATCCATCTTTTTACACCATGTACACCAAGCTGTATAGAGATGTACAACAACTTTTTTATTCTCTTCTTCAGCCTTTGCAATACCTTCTTCCCAGCTATGCCAATTGACAGGGGATTGGCTAAATCCATCGAGCGATAGTAGCTGGAGTAATATTATTATAACAAATTGAAAACTGTGTTTCATGAAATGATTAGGTACACTAATGTTCTGATCGGCAAGATAACAACTTACATATATTTCTTCCAAAGCACTTAAGCAGTATTAACGGATGTTAAAGGAACTTTAACCATTGACTGTTCTAGTAATTCCTTTAATCGTAACGATCTGATATTCAGTATTTTATCTTCAGACAGCTTTTGAGTCTCGTGTAGTTCGCCCGATATTTTCGGTGATTTGATTCCAGACTCTAGCACTTCCGGTGTTTCTATGACATATGCATCGTGCCATAGCTGTTTTTTAATTAGATTACTCAACAGTGATTTTCCCCCTTCAATGAGCACTGATGAAATTCCAAATTCAGCCAGATGCTCCAAGATCCAAT
>CAZAXY010000002.1:0-85895 GCA_964489125.1 uncultured Saprospiraceae bacterium | reverse complement strand
ATGCATTACTACTTCATTTGTTAATCAATCGCTGGGTGCTGAACCAGGCGAGGAACTATTAATCGCTGATAACCCAAGGCGATTTTCTGGTGAGATGCTGGCACTCAAGGCGGATCAAGAATTATATACTAAACTGTCATATGCCGGAAGGCAGATGGTTATGGATCGGTTCAACTGGTCAGCTGTGACCCGGCCATTGATCCAAGGACTGACGGCATAAAGATATAAGGTCTTTAGCTGCAATAATGTCTACCTGATTCACGACCCATGTAATTGATGATAAGGGTTATCAACTGTATTGTGTAGTAATCTGAACTATGATAAAAAAAAACTCGACAAATTGTCGAGTTTTTTTTTGCTAGTTTTATTCGGAAATATGGGTCCTTATACGGAAGCCATATTTGGATATGTAGACCCTAAGAATTAGAGCTACAATTTTGCTCTATCTCCTGAGTGCGTATAAATGTATTAAACGCTCCACCGAATAGGAAGAGCTGGTTCTCTTGAATTTCTCTGAATCCAGACCCTTGAACATATACTCCAAAGGTTTTAGCGAGTCCAAAGGCTTTTTCATTGAATATTTGGACCATTTCTAATCCACAATTGGAACCACCCGTGTGTATAGAAGTATAAGTGTCTAAAGTTACACGATTTAATACTTCAAACTCATTCATATTAGGATTGTCTAGAACAATTTCTCTAAGGGTTTTGCCATACTCTACAGTCCAGTCATGAAAAGACCTTACTGTGGAAAATCCGATTCCACTGACATAGTCTGACACCTCTGTAGGCGTAACTATACCAAAGTTTCCTGGGTCGCAGTTATTTACTGTAGCCAAGTCGTAAAAATCTGTAAAGTCTTGTCTGATTTCTTCATTGTCAATGCTGGAGACGGTTGCAAACTGAGTCATGAAATCATTGAGCTGTTGTTGGTTGTCTTCAGAGACCACGAGCGCTTCATCACTCGAACAGGATGCGAGTAGCAGCAGTACTACGCAGATGGAAAATAGTTCTTTCATAATTCCGATTTAAATAGATTAAAAAATACAGTTTCTTATGCTGACCTCACTTGTGCAAGGTTACCCAGCACTCTTGGAAGTCATAAGATAGTGAAATTGAGTCAATTGAAAGACAAATGTGCCGCTTATGTAAGGCGCAATTCATAACTCAGGCGCAGGTTTTTAACCTGAAGCGAGGAAAACCTTTGAAATTATAGATTTTAAAATTCAGGACAGAACTTGTTGCCATTTTCGTGATTTCCTATATAGGATATACTCAATTCAATGGTGTTCGTCCCAAGAGTGGTACCAGTTAAATTTCTGAGGTTGGCATCATAACTTATACCTACCAATAATCCTTTTTTACCGATCCCCGCAGAAACAATAAAATCGGTTGGCTGCCAAGTGGAAAGGCTTCGACTGGATCGCATCCAGAAACCGAGATGTGTACTAAATCCATCACTATCGACCAGCTCATATCTCAGATTAGTCCCGAAGACTCCACTTTGCGATTGACCCTGAGAGAGAAATATGGCTCTAGGTTCTATAGATGTGGCAGGTCCTATGGGAAAGGAAGCGCTGGCATGTGCGGTGAAACGTGCGTCAAGTTTAAAAGATTCAAAATCTTGTGTTGTTCTTAGATCGCGATCAAAGAATGAAATATTCGGTTGATTCCAATGTTGATAAGCCACTCCAAAATAATAACTATTGTTCTTTCGAGGAGTGATGCTGTAATGTAGCCCTATGGAGACATCTGGAGCGACATGGCTATTAGCGGGAAGAATTTCTTGAGTAGGAAAGCTGAATTGATTGACTCCGTTAAACTCGTCCTGAAAATCGAGATTCGTAATGCTGATGCCTCGCTGTGCTATGCCCAATTGTAAACCAAGACTCAGATACTGGTTAGTTTCTTTATCAAGCAACTTATGATAAGCACCAAAAAGAGATAATTGAGTGGTATTATAATTTAATAGTCCAACTCGATCAGAGAAGAATTGTATCCCTATTGCCACAAGGTCATTTCCCTTGCTAAAGCTACCAGGATTTCGAAGATCATACTTTACATCTCCACCAATAGAAATAGTGCTAAATGGAGTATTTAGCGCACCATTCCATTGATCTCGGTAGTTCGCATTGACCCTAAATGTCCCAGAATGTGAGCCTGTGAGAGCGGGATTTAGATACTGTGGATTAGCATAAAACTGGCTAAACTGGCTATCCTGCGAAATTGCAGAATATGAAAATACCAAGCCAAAAATTGCAACCAGAATTCCTGTTAATCCTCGCATAGTGCTTAAGATAGTAAGATGCACGAAATCCATAACGTAAGAAATCAATATCAAGGTGTATGGAGCACAGATAATATTGTAATTTGATCCTGTTAAACGGGGAGTGATAAGTGAAATGTGCAATAAGCCGTCTTAGTGTATGTCCGATTAGGTCTAAACCCAGTGATACTGCTGAGATGGTATCACAACTGCTTTTTGGCGAGCGAGTAGAGGTCATAGATAGATATAAGAGTAATTGGTGGAAAATCAGATGCCTCAATGATGATTATTTAGGCTGGATGGATCCCAAGCAATTAGTCGGTACGACAGGAGAAGACATGCCCGCAGCAATAGCCCTTGAGATGTCTCAGCCAATCTGGTGTGATGGGCTATCTACTTACATCACCATAGGGGCTGAGCTACCTTACTATGATGGCATGACCGCTAAGATTGCAGGACACAACTATCGCTATAGTGGGCAAGCTATCCAGAGGCATCAGCTAAATCGGAGCAGTGTGTATCTTGAGAAATTGGTGCGAAAATGGCTTAATACGCCATATTTATGGGGTGGTAGATCGCCATTTGGCGTGGACTGTTCAGGATTTACACAAGTAGTCTTCAAGTGTTTAGGTTATGGATTATTACGTGATTCTTCGCAGCAAGCGCAACAAGGGGAGACAATTGATTTTATTGAACAAGCTGAAGTTGGTGATTTAGCTTTCTTTTCAAAAGACTCTGATCAAATTATACACGTCGGAATTATGCTTGAAGGAGGGCAAGTAATTCATGCCTCAGGTGCGGTACGTATGGATCCGATAGATCATTATGGTATCTATAATAATGAGTTAGAGCAGTATACACATCGCTTGAAGATCATAAAGAGACCAATTAGTATCAGTCAAGAACACTCCGAAGAAGTCGATATTATATAGCGAAGTGGGTCAGAATTGGACGGATAAAAAAAAGGGCGACTACTCCATACTGTAATCACCCTTGCTATGATAAGAATTATTCTTTAACTAAGTTGGCCAAGCGAACTTTTGGAACGGCTGGTCAACAGGTGTTTTAGCTAAGTGATTTGTATAGTTGCTTATGGTCTTTTGGGCCATGCCTAAAATGATGTCAAGTAAATTTTGCTGGTTAAATCCTGCAGCATAAAATGCATCCTGATCTGCCTGAGGCATGTTGCCTTGGTTCTGTAACAGGCTCAATGTTGCCTGTCGCAATGCCTCCAGTTTGGCATTAGGGATCTGCGAATTGTTTCTCAATGCATCTGTAATTGAAGCATCAACATTAGTCATATGAGCAATAGCAGTATGAGCTGGAACACAATAGTGACAGTTGTTGTACACATTAATTGTTTGCCATATCACGGTTTGCTCATCATTATTAAATGAAGAACTAGTAAATAGGCTATGTAATCGCTTGTAAGCTTCTAGTACGTTAGGAGACTCTGCTAATACTCCATGGAGGTTCGGTAACATTCCAAAACTCTTTACAGAACCCTGCAATGATTCTTTACTTTCCTCAGGGGCGCTTTCGATTGTGTGTACAGTAAGTTTACTCATATGTCGATTTTTTTCTTTTTAAAGTATCTGAGCAATGCCGATGATTTCATTGATTGTTACGGCTTGGGTCTGTATGTTGTGAATACAGCAATTTGCATGCTCTAGATGATTATAGGTTTAAGATTCAAGAGATGGTATAGTCTATATTATAGCTTAAGCTTTCTAAAAAGGAGATATAAAAAAGAAGTGCATCACCAAGGGATGCACCTCAAGTATTGATACCTAAATAAGCCCTTTAACACTGTAGGTAGGACAGTCCAGGCTATTAGATCGAATTAAAGAAAAACTACAGAACTAAAGTCTACATCAAACTCAAAACACCAAACACTGAAACTATTGATGTCATCGAATGTTAAATCATCCGGAAGATTAAGTGGTAGTGTTACTCCATTAAATCGTTGTCCTTGGATAGGGCTTGTAAGTCCAATTCCATTATTAAAATCGCCGTTTCTCGCTCCGTAGATAGCCACTGCCGGGCCTAATCCATTGTAGAAGAAATCTCTTATTTCTGCTTGACAATCGTTTAGGATTACCACAGTACCGCTGATCCCATAGAGACTACTTACTCTTAAATTTCCAGACTCCCCAACTAGTGGATGTTCTTCCAAGCATGCAGTTGTTGGATTTGGAGCAGGCACTGGAGTTGGCTCGTCATCGGCACAACTCATTAGAATTAAGAGCAATGCAAAGCCTAAAAATTTTATTACATTTTTCATAGTCTGTTTTTAAAATGCTAACTGATTGGATTAGAGATTTTATATTTTAGGTTCTATTCTCGTCCCGTTATTGATATAATGCTATTAACCTTAGATTTGGTTGCTTTGGGAGCAAAAGAAAATTACTTACAGCTATTGAAATTTACTTTATTGAGTTGGTGGCAGAATGCCTAAAGCGCCCGAAATAATTGGAGTTTAGGGCGATTTGGACATTAATTAGTCATGCTTTTGTGAAACTCGATAAAACTGGTTTTCGGAATATGAAAACAACAAGTAAAACAACAAGTAATGGCCATAAACTCACGATTGCAATTACAAATTCAGTAAATAAACTAATCCCATAATCTATGGCAGCCAAGAGTCTTGTGCCAAACCTTAAACTGCTTGCAATATCAATGGATATGTCTTCGTATAGCGTGAGTTGTAATGTCGAATACCTAATCTGATCATCTAAATATTTGAGCCTTCCTTTTTTACTTTCAATCTCTACTTCGATATATCTGATTTTGTCCTGAACTTCGATTATGCCCTTGACAGATGTAGCTTTTTTTAGGATTTCTTTGTACTTATTTAAGTAGGCGAGCTTGTTTTCTAGTCTGATGGTGTTATCAGAATATTCTTCAGTTACATCCTGAATATTAATGCTTTTAGATTTTATATCACCAATACCATTTTCGATTCCTTGAATAAATGTATCGAACTGAGTATTAGGCACCCTTATTTTTAGGGTATAGGTGAGCTGATCTGAATGCGATTGGTATTCTTCGTTTCCATAGTAGGCATGGTTTCTATTGACGAGTTTATTAACCTTATCCTTAGCAACATGTAGATCCTCCACTTGGAGTCGGATTGCACCATGTTTAATTATTCTGTTTCGATATTTTAGGATGTTGTTTTGTGGTTGGCTAGGGGCAGAAGACAATGGCGGTGAAATCTCATATGTATATTCTGAGTCGAAGGCTTCCGCCAATGCATAGGATGCTACCTCAGTAGAGATGTCTTCGTTGATGTGATGACAGCTATTGAGTTGAGCTACAAGTGTGATAAGGAAAGTTATCCTAATCATGTTTTTTATTACAGATGCCAATCATAGTGGACTTTGGCGTATGCCATATCCTGTTTTTACTGAAATGAGATGGCTATTTTACGACCTATTTATCTAGGACATTAGACGTTAATAGAACTCAGTCATACAGAATAACTAGACATTAATTACTTGCGCATACTAGGTAGTGTATGTTATGGTAGTGTGGTAGAATATTGTAAGCTACTGGTCATTATATTCTATAGAAATCACCATCTTTAGGTATTGTTTAGCTTACTTTAGAGAATTACTTTTGTTTTATTTTCTCTAAGATTCCCCACTATTCAGTTTGAAACAAGCTGCTTCTTATTCTTAAGTCGGAAGACTTTATGACTGTTTAGGTTATGAATTCTACCAGATAATAAACATTGCCAAAAAATGAAAAATGCTTCAACCAACGCCCACCTAATTGGTACGGCCGTTCTATTACTGATCTCTATAATTAATAATCCGCTTCATGCTCAATGCAGCAATAGCATAGATGTACATGGTATATTGACAGGGAGTATCGGGGTGCCAAATGCCAATCGAGGAGATGGCGCGCCAGATGGAGTGTTTACTGGGAATATTTCTGGAAATAGTGATGATCTATTTTTATCATATCAGAGTGATTCTGACATAGTACTGGATGCCACATTGTGTGTCGCCGTAGCCTTCAATGATGAGGATGGGCATGTGCAGTTTATTATTGACGAGAGCTACTTCTCGCTAAATACCATGATCCAAAACCCTATTAATGATGATGATAGAACGCCTCAGGAAATCTGTATACCAGTCAAGATATCTGATGAGTTACGTGTTCAGGTGAAGCATCAGTTTACGGGACAAGGCAATATGCGCTTTGATGGCTCCATACTATCTTATTGTTCATGTGACGATAATGATCCAGCTGAGGATTGCGATGGTGACGGTATCAGTAATGGGCAGGATGTAGAACCTAACAATCCCTGCACAGCTGACGGCACTCTGGATGGAGATGAGCCAACTGGATGGGTAGCCTTAGGTAGTAATGACTGTGATTTTGATGAAATAAGTATTGGGGATGGCGATATAGATGATTTTGATGAGTGCATTACAGATAGCGGCCCTGTTAATAGCTTGGCATGCAATTGTCCTGGAGAAATCAATTCTACAACAGGCGTATATATCTCTGATATAGGTGTTAGAGGTGGTTCTGATGCCGATGGTCTCCCAGATAATGATTTCACCAACAATATCTCTGGTAATGATGTGTTAACGTTAGGATTTGACTTGGGACCAGATGAAGTGTTTGGAGAGATGTGTGTGGTTGTCGGCTTTAATAATAGGAGAGGGGCCATATCATTCACATATAATAATGAGGAAATTGAAGTAGTAAATCCAACTGGATTGACTGGTAGAGTCCCACAGACTATATGTGTGCCTGTAGAGGGTAAAGGATTACAAGAGATAGAAATCCAAGATACGGGCAATGGGAATATCAGAGTTGATGGCTCCGAAATCTTCTATTGCACCTGTGATCCAGCAGATCCCAGCCAAGATTGCGATAATGATGGCATTGCAAATGGAGAAGATCTCGCCCCAGAAGATCCATGTACTGCGGATGGCACGATCGATGGAAATGAACCTGATGGTTTTGTGGCACTTGCATCTAACGATTGTGATTTAGATGAGATCAGCATAGCAGATGGCGATCTTGATGATACCGACGAATGTATTGATCAGAATGGTGTGGTGAATTCCCCCGTTTGCATGTGTGATTTTGATTTTGTCGATATTGCAGGAGAGCTTACCGGATCTATAGGTGTCCCACAAGCGGCTAGGGCAGATGGCAGAGCGGATGGAATATTCACTAACAATATATCGGGCAATAGCGATGACCTATTCTTATCATATCAGCGTGATACTGACGATATAATTGATGCCACTTTATGCGTTACTGTGTCCTTCAATGATGAGGATGGACATGTGCAATTTATCATAGATGAGAGCTACTTCTCACTTGATACATTAGTCCAAAATCCAACTAATGATGAGGATCGCACTCCTCAAGAAATATGTATTCCAGTCAGGATATCCAGTGAACTGCATGTTCAGGTTAAGCATCAGTTTACTGGGCAGGGCAATATGAGATTTGATGGATCCTACCTGTTTTACTGCGAAGCAGAACCACAAGGTTCCATAGTTCCTGATTTTGCAGAACCCCAAATTGGTAAAACAAGTGATATACTGTGGCCTGCACTAGAGACGCTTGCGGATCAAGTGGCCGATCCAGATACAGATGAATCAGAAATTATCCAATCAGATTTCGTATACCAATTTGTAAATGGGTTAGTACTTATCGAGGTAATAGCCGTTGAAGGGAAGTTAGATCGAGCGGCAGCTGTATTAGATAGCTTAGGATTAACGGCTCCGATTGATAATGGAACTAATGACTTAATAATTTCTGGATGTATTCCAGTACAAAATCTTGCTGCTCTCAATGACTTTGATGATTGTTTACAATTTGCAAGACCAATATACAGACCAATACTAGATGTTGGCTTAGTAACTTCACAGGGAGATGCTCCGCAGGGCACCGAATTTATCAAAGGGGGTTACGGCATTCAAGGCACAGGGGTAACAATTGGGGTTATTTCAGATAGCTATGACAGAAATACACAAGATGGTGGACAAGAAGCGATCGATAGAAGCAATGGCGATCTGCCTGCCGATGGTGTTAGTCTCCTCAATGATGAGAGCATAAGATCTGGCCTTACAGATGAAGGTCGGGCAATGCTGCAGATTGTCCACGATGTAGCTCCAGGCGCAGATTTATTTTTTGAGACAGGATTCGAAAGTGCTGGAGCCTTTGCGAATACCATAACTAATCTTTCGACAGCGGGATGCGATATAATTGTGGATGACATCACCTATATCACTGAACCATTCTTCACTGACGGTATGGTTGCTCAAGCGGTTAATGAGGTAGTCGCTGATGGCAGAATCTACGTTTCTTCGGCGGGCAATTATGGCGATAATGCTTACGAAGGCATATTTAATGGTACTCTCGTACCAGATGGCACCTTCCCTAATGGTGTCGTAGGCGTGCCACATGATTTTGGTGGAGGCGATGTCTTTCAGAGTATCACACTAGAGCCAGCTAAATACACGATTGCACTGCACTGGGATGATGATTATTACTCTTTGGGTGAAACCGCAGATGGTGGCGCCAGCAATGATCTTGACATATATCTTGTAGATGATGATGGAAATCTCCTCTACAACACCAATCGCAACAATATTGGAGAGGACCCTATTGAGATCATGGATTTTGAAGTAACAGGCGGTACGACAAATGTTAATATCCTAATCACCAATGATACTCCTGGTACCCTCAATCCTATCCGATTTAAGTATATATTTTTTAGAGGAACTGGAGTAACCTTCAACGAGTTTGAGCAAGGAACTTCGACAGTTGTAGGCCATGCGAATGCTGAAGGAGCCATAGCCGTCGGTGCTGTATTATACTTAAATACCCCAACTTTTGGGGTAGAGCCAACGGCGGCTTCATTCTCATCAAGAGGAGGTACGCTTATAGATGGAGTGGATCGCCAAAAGCCTGATATCTGTGCACCTAATGGGGTAAACACTACCGTTGACTTAGGCGGGGTAGGAGATTTTGATAATGACGGATTTCCAAATTTCTCTGGAACCTCAGCGGCTGCCCCGCATGTAGCTGGAGCCGCGGCTCTGATCATAGAAGGAAGGCGAAAATACATCAACCAGGAAACTAGCCCTTCAGAATTTAGAACGCTCATTCAAGAGACTGCAATTGATATGAATGTGCCTGGCTACGACGAGGTGTCTGGTTTCGGATTCTTGCAAGCGCAAGAAGTCTTACTGGATATCGCCAGTCCTATACCTACCCTGATGAGCTATGAGCTTCCTGAAGGTTTGGATTCCGCAAGTATTGGTTCAAATTCATTTGAAATAGTGATTAATGGACAGTTTATGACTGATTCAACTGTGGTCATGTTTGGTGATCAGATGCTCGAGACAGTGATGATAGGAGATAGTGCAGTATCGGCTATTATCCCAAGTTTCGATCCAACTGATAGTACCTTGGTTACTTTATTTAATCCGCCGATTACTGATGCATTAATAGATGGTGGCACTTCCAATGGATTCGCATTTATTGATCCAGTAAGAACCATCATCACGCTATCTATTGACCCACAGAGTAGATTGTATGGCGAGGCTAATGACTCTATTAACTTTTCTGTGTCCGGCTTGCCTGCTGGTGTCGGATTAGAAGAGGCTGGGTTGGATGCCATCACGGCATTTACAACCACAGAGGCAGATGAACTGACGGTGCCAGGTATCTATGTTATCCGATTTGATTCAATAGCAGTTTCGCCAATAGCCAATAATCTGTATGATTTTAGATTGATTAATGGTGCGCTTACCATCGAAATGATGCCTATAGTGATTCAACCAGACTCACTCAATTTAGTATATGGTGAAACCTTGCCAGAAATCACTTTTAACTACCAGTTCGAAGGCACTCCGGCTAATCCAACAGCTCTTGAATCCGAACTTAATACCACCTATGCGGAAACCCTTGTAGACGGAATTGCTCTGGCGGACGGATTTACCCTATTTAATGCCTTGAATCAGGCATTAGAAACTATAGAAGATATCACACTTCTTCAGGCAGTCAGCTTGGTAGATAGTTTAGTTCTGGTTGAGGACTCACTATTGATTCAAGAATTAATCAATGTTGGCGCTCTTGACGACGATCCTTCCCTTAGTGAAGCCTTGTCACTTGTTAATGGTTTATCATTAGTCAATGGACTGTCATTAGTCAACGGCTTATCACTAGTGAATCAACTCGGTGGAGCATTTGAAGAAGCTGCCGCACAAGTCAATGGCTTGTCCTTAGTAAATGGATTGTCTCTGGTCAACGCACTTGAAAATACTTTGGAAGGCGAAGAATTGACCGATGCACTGTCCTTAGTTAATGGCTTGTCCTTAGTCAATGCACTTTCACTGGTCAATGGGGGAAGTCTATTTGATGGCCTTTCACTGGTGAACAGTCTGGCATTAGTTAACTCTTTAGGCGTAGAAGATATCACAGAAGCATTAGGAGAAGTTAATGGCCTATCCTTAGTTAATGGCCTATCACTTGTTAATAATGAGTCACTTGTTAATGGCCTTTCCCTGGTTAATGGTTCTATTACAGAAACCAATGCCCTGTCTCTCGTTAATGGGCTCTCTCTCGTTAATGGCTTATCACTGGTCAATAGCCTCTCTTTGGTTAATGATCTCGATGTCTTGGATGATGTGAGCCTAATTGACGCTTTATCCTTGGTCAATGGGTTGTCACTTGTTAATGATGTCTTGCTCGTAGATGCCCTTTCGTTAGTCAATGCTGATGTAGAGACATTGAGTGACGCTTTGTCACTAGTCAATGGTTTATCCTTAGTCAATGGCTTGTCACTTGTCAACGCAGATGAATTAGTAGATGGACTCTCATTGGTAAATACTTCTGCTAACCAACAAATGGCCCTTGATCAAGTAGAAGGCATACGCATATCAGAAACGACAACTATAGAGGATGCTCTTGAGATGACGCTAGATGGAGAGCAGCTCTCAGACGCACTATCCTTAGTCAATGGCCTGTCTTTGGTTAATGGCCTTTCGCTAGTCAATGGTTTATCCCTAGTCAATAGCGAAGCTCTTGCCAATGCCTTGTCTCTGGTCAATGGGACTACGATTACTGATGGCCTATCACTTGTTAATGGCCTCTCATTGGTCAATGGCTTGTCCTTGGTCAACTCGTTGTCCTTGGTGAATGCTCTTGGGGAGAATAATCTTACCAATGCCCTGTCATTAGTGAATGGTTTAGGGGTCACAGATGGTCTCTCCATCGTCAATTCGCTTTCCATAGTCGATGGCTTATCACTAGTCAATGCTAATGGGTTGATTAGCCAAGAAGCTGAAACTAATGGCTTGTCACTGGTAAATGCTGATGAAACGCTAGTCAATGGCTTGTCATTGGTTAACGCATTATCATTAGTCAATGGCTTATCTATAGTGGATGGACTCTCATTAGCTAATTCACTATCCCTTGTCAATGGCTTATCCTTGGTCAATGGCTTGTCCTTAGTGAATGGCCAACAAGCGGTTAATTCTGTGGGGGTTACTGATGGATTGTCTTTAGTCAACGGTCTATCATTAGTTAATGGTGTAGAAGTCATGTTGTCTAATGGGTTATCACTAGTAAACGGCTTGTCACTTGTCAATGCAGATGAGTCATCAAGTGATTCACCAATAGAAAGAGCAGTCGTCATTGTCGCTGAGCAAGACAGTGTGTTTGAGCTCAATCCTATCAATGTGTTGACGGGGTATGAAGCTGGATGCCACTGGATTATTCCAGGATCGTTTGTGAGCGATAGATATGAAGTGACTTATTTGCCAGGCAAAGTGATCATAGATACTGCACAATTGAGTGTTGTTGTGAATGATGCAACTGTACAGTTTGGATTAGACGTTCCTGAATTTACGTCGCAAGTTACGGGACTTATTCCTGGAGATTCTGTGACCATCACATATGAGCTTGTGGGATTTGACGGGTCCGTCGGAGATTATGAGATCGTCGCTAATCTCGAGGATCCCAACTATGATGTTACCATCACCAATGGCACTCTGTCAGTGGTTCCAGCCTTCATAGGTATTACGACTGATAACTTTACAATAAGTTGTGCTGATGATCTACCTCAATTCACATCAGTAATTAATAATGCGAGTGATACGATACCACTAACATATGTGGTCGAGGATGATATGGGAGCACCGTTTACAGGATTAGCAGGTACATATAATATTATTGCCGAGCCTGTGGATGAAGCTAGCTATATTGTTCAATTTAATATACCTGGCGTACTGACGGTTAATCCGACACCAGCAAGGTTTATCAATCCCCCAACTGATACAATTATTACGGTTGAATCATTTGGATT
The DNA here is from genome assembly GCA_964489125.1 of uncultured Saprospiraceae bacterium. Taxonomy (GTDB): domain Bacteria; phylum Bacteroidota; class Bacteroidia; order Chitinophagales; family Saprospiraceae; genus GYS-P2D. The sequence goes on along the minus strand of CAZAXY010000002.1, from coordinate 73,278 downwards.
GACTAATCCATTTACTGGCAACATTGATTGTGGCGGTAGTGCATTTATATTCTTGGACATAGACAATGGATGTACAGGTTCATCAATACAAACACAAACAATTAATCCGAGCACAGGTCAATTTTCAACAGGCTCAACTGTTAATTTGCCAGCAACTTTAGACAGCATTGAACTTGTCATAGGATTTCTGGATGTCGGAAGCCATCCAGTACGCTTGTTATTAGGAAACAGCTTAGGAGTATCTGATACGATTAACTTAACGATTAACGTAGAGGATACTACATTACCTATTGTACTTACCTGCCCTGTAGATACGGTCATTAGCTCTGGCATACCTTATGTATATAACTTGCCAACTGCAGAAGACACCTGTGGCATCTTATCTATAGAACGTACATCAGGATTAGCAAGTGGAGACATATTCCCTATAGGTATCACCACTGTGGAACACACGATAAGCGATGCGAACGGTAACGTATCCATATGTTCATTTGATGTTGAAGTGATAAGTACATGTGCATCTACAGATTCTTTAGCATTAATAGCCTTCTACAATGCGACTAACGGTCCCGACTGGAATACCACTTGGGATCTATCGATGCCTTATAGTACTTGGTTTGGAGTAACTCTTAATGAGGATGGATGCGTAGAGACACTCGGATTAGATAATAATGGATTAAGCGGTACACTACCACCAGAAATAGGAGATCTAAGTGAGCTGACATTATTTAGCATATTCAACAATGATGTAGGAGGTACGATACCTGTAGAAATGGGTGGGTTGTCAAATATGCGTGCCCTGAATCTTGGTAGCAATCAGTTCGTTGGTGATATTCCTGATTTCTTCGACCAGTGGAACAGTATTGAGACCATGACCTTTGATGATAATAATTTTGTAGGGCCTATACCACCATCGATCGGTGCGGCAACGACGCTAACAGGTTTTGGCTTTGCTGGAAATAATATGGATGGTGACATACCCGATACCATCCGCAACTTGACCAATCTTAGATTTATCGGTCTCTCGAGAAATCAGTTTACAGGACCGATTCCGCCATACTTCGGAGACTTAAGTAACCTTACCAACATCGAAGCGGGAGAGAACTTGTTTACAGGACCGATTCCCGCTAATCTTGGAGACCTGATGCAATTAGAGATTCTGGTTCTAAGGGCTAATATGCTCACAGGTAGTATACCAAATCAGCTCGGCAATTTGACAGAGTTAACACTATTATTACTACAGAGTAATCAGTTGACAGGTAGTATTCCTACTTCATTGGGTAATCTGGTGTCGCTGAGAGAATTGCAACTTGGCACCAATATGCTATCAGGTGAGATACCTGTCGAGTTCGGACAATTAGTTTCGCTCGAGAACTTATTACTGAATGATAACTTGTTGAATGGTACTATACCTGAGGAATTAGGAAACCTCACATTACTTAGGACTCTGGTACTAGAGGCCAATAACTTGACAGGTGAGCTACCGCAGTCCTTATCGACTCTGAGCAACCTGAACTTCCTTCGTGTAAGGAATAATGATTTGTCTGGTTGTTACCCAGCGGGTTATGAGGTGTTCTGTAGCATGAGTAATGTTGGATTTAATAATGGTAATCCAGGATTATTCGATTTTGATACGTTCTGTTCTGACCCTGTGAGATATGCTGACCCTACTTGTTTCTCAGCATTGGCATGTGCTGGTGACTCCTTGGCCTTAATAGAGCTATATAACTCAACTAATGGGCCAGACTGGACGATTACATGGGATTTAAGTGCTCCTTATAGCACTTGGTTCGGAGTCGGAACAAACGCCTCCGGCTGCGTAACATCCCTTAGTTTAGAGGGGAATAATCTTACCGGAACACTTCCAGAAGCGATCGGAGATTTATCTGAATTACGATTACTTAATGTTTCAGGTAACTTTATTTCAGGCACCATACCTTCTTCTATAGGTAATCTGACCATGAGTGAAAATATGAACTTTAGTTCCAATAACTTCTCTGGAGTAATCCCTGATACATTTGCCAATCTGACTAACCTACAGACATTTATAGTTAATACCAATTCACTTACTGGTTCTATACCTGCAGATTTAGGAGGTCTGTCTCTATTAAGATTGTTGCATTTAGATGATAATAACCTGACTGGTTCTATACCACCTGAACTTGGAAGCTTATCTAACTTAGAGGAACTCAATGTGAGACGTAATCAATTGACAGGTACTATTCCTCCAGAGTTGATGGGCTTATCTGATGTATTGATATTGGACTTAGCATTTAATCAATTGACTGGGCCGATTCCAGTTGAATTAGGAGGACTTTCTACGTTAGTCTCGCTATCATTGAGCAATAACCTGTTAAGTGGTAGTATCCCAACTTCTATAGGACAGCTTGCCAATCTTGAAAGTTTACAGCTTTTTAATAATATTCTGAGCGGATCTATACCAGGGGAGATCGGAGATATTCCGGATTTGGAGCAACTTCTTATCAGCGGAAATCTTCTAACAGGTGAACTACCACAAAACTTAGCCAACTTAACTAATTTGACATTCATAAATGTGGGCGATAATCAGTTAACTGGTTGTTATCCAGCTGGTTTTGAAATCTTCTGCGGCATTACGCAGTTCTTCAATGTAGGGAACGCTGGACTCTTTGATTTTGATACGTTCTGTGCAGATCCAATGAATCTAGCTGGGGAGGGATGCTTTACGGCACCAACCTGTGCAGATGATTCGCTGGCTTTAGTGGCATTATTTAATGCAGCAGATGGGCCTAATTGGACCACGACATGGGATATTGAGAATACTCCTTACGATACATGGTTTGGTGTCAATGTCAATGTGAATGGTTGTGTTACTGGTCTCAATCTGCTCAATAACAATTTGACAGGGACCTTGCCACCAGAACTGGGAGACTTAACAGAACTGGTCGTCTTTAATGTGACATTAAACAACTTAACTGGAAGTTTACCACCAGAATTAGGATCGTGGACAAGGGTACAGGACTTTGGCGCTGGTAATAACAACTTAACAGGGCCCCTTCCAGAATCATATGGCAATTTTGGAAACCTTCGCCAGATTGTATTGCAGAACAATAACTTGAGTGGAGAATTACCAGCTTCATGGTCAGCCTTCGCTGATAGTCCCAATTTCAATGGTGTATTTAACCTGAGGAATAATAATCTTGAAGGATGTTATCCTCAAAGTTATCTGGTCTTCTGTAATAACACTTCGAATATTTTATTTGACAATAATGACGGCTTAATTATTAGTTTCCTAGCATTTTGTGAAAATGACGGTAATCCTCCAGCTATGCCAAATCCTAGCAATGAATGCGATGATATAACCACATCTACCTTTAATCCTGAGGGTACTAGTGTTAACTATCTCCTACCATCATGGTTTGATGCTTGTGTAAATGGGGGAGCACCTACTACTGGTGAATTGGTATCGGGATTTGGTAACCAATCAACAGATATATTCCCTGTAGGTACGACCACAGTCAGGTGGGAATTTTATGCGAGCAATGGCGATACATTAGATTGCACATTTGATGTTACTGTCATTTTTGATATTGGTACAAGTGATTTCTCAGAGCCTTTGGCTACAACTCGGTCAGTAGAAACAGAAGATCAATTAGAGAAGAAGACCTCTATGAAAGTATTTCCTAATCCTGCATCTGAACAATTCTCTCTGATATTAACAGATCTAGAGTCCAGAGGACAGTTGCACATCTATGATATAACTGGCTCTCTGGTATATAAGCAAGATGTCGATGAGTATACTTCTTTAATACGATTGGATACAGAGGCACTGAGATACAATGCTGGGGTATACGTGGTCATGCTCAATACAGGAACTCAAGTTCTTACAAAACGTGTTGTTATAAGTCAGTGATGAGTGCTAAGGCTCAATAATAAAGGAGAGCTAGGTTGAACCTCTCCTTTATTATTGCTAATTTGGCGGCTATGCATCTAAACAATAAGCTTCATCGCGCAAGTGCTTCTGCGATCAGGATAGTATGTTTAGTGATATGCATCCATTTGGGATTTCTGGTCAATCAGTCACAGGCGCAAGGGACTACGGATTCTCTTATTAATCTTCTAGAATCCGAATCAGTAGATTCCAATCGCCTTAGTATTCTTTTAGAGTTGACAGGTAGCCTCTTTCGATCAGATCCTGATCTGGGAAAAAAATATAGCTTAGAGGCTATAGATTTAGCTCGTAAGCTAGGGGAGACTGAAGCACTCGGGTATGCCCTCAAGAACGCAGGTTTAAACCATTATGTAAAATCAGAGTTTAGAGAAGTCGTCAATTATTGGAATCAGTCATTGACTGTATTCAAAGAGCTAGATGATCCCACCGGAATAAGTAATCTCCTGAGTAATCTTGGAGCCGTCTATCAGAGCAAGGCAGACTATACCACAGCATTAGAATACAATATTGAGTCTCTCAAGTACGCCGAGCTCTCAGGAGACACCTCTAGAATCGCCACTTCGCTAATTAACATTGGGACGATCTATGCTGATGATGAATTAACACAGGATAAGGCTCAAGAAACTTTTGAAAGAGTACTCCACGTAAGCGAAAATCTCAATAGAGCAGATATCACTGGAACCACTTATAATAATCTTGGAGAACTGCTCTATAGTCAGTCTAAACCCAAGGAAGCCTTGCCTTATTTTGAATTGGCGTATGATCAGTTCAAATCATTAGGTACCTCTAATACAGCCTATGTGCTCAACTATATCAGTAAGATTCATGATCAGTTGGGAGAATATGATCTTGCCTTGAGCTATGCAGATAGTGCCTACCAAATTGCACAAGCTCAAGACTCCAAAATAGAAATGTCTCAAGCTGCAATAACAAGAGGGGAGATCTACAAAAAACAACTAAACTCAGAAAAATCTATAAAGTCATTTCAAGAAGCAGAGCAGATCGCAACCTTACTTGAAACTAATAAGGAGCTTTCTCATTCATACGAAGGCTTGGCACAGATCTACGCTCAGCAGGGTAATTATCAGGAGGCTTATAGCTATCAACTCAAGAATAATCAGATAAATGAAACGATACGGTCCTCTGAAAATGACGAGATAATTAATAACCTACGATTCCAGTTGGATCTGGAGCAGAAGGAAAAAGAAATCGAAATCCTAAACCGTGATAATGCCTTAAAAGAAGCAGAAATAGCGCAAGCGGATACCGCTCAAAAGCTGTTCTTGGCCTTAGGAGCTTTTTTATTGACTATTATAGGTGGAATCACCTACCTATATCGGTATTCAAGGAAGTCCAATCAATTGCTATCTGAAGAACGCAATCGGGTTGAAAAAATACTACTGAATATATTGCCTAAGGACACAGCAGAGGAACTACAACAAAAAGGATATGTGGAGGCCAAAAGGTTTGATCAGACATCCGTACTCTTCACGGATTTTAAAGGATTCACCGCTTTTAGCGAGATGATGTCAGCAGAAGACATGGTTAAGAGCATTGATTTTTACTTTAGCAAATTTGACGAAATCATAGGTCGATACAATCTTGAAAAAATCAAGACAATCGGTGATTCTTATATGTGTGTAGGAGGCCTACCTACTAAGAATAATACCAATGCAATCGATGCTGTCAAGGCTGGCATAGAAATTCTCTCCTTTGTCCGAAAAGTGAGTCTAACTCCTCCGACTGGAATCCAACCTCTAGAAGTGCGTATAGGTATAAACACAGGCAGCACAGTTGCAGGAATAGTCGGCACCAAAAAATTTCAGTATGATATCTGGGGCAGTACTGTCAACATTGCATCACGCATGGAATCGGCCTCCGAAACGGGTAAGATAAATATCTCAGATCATACCTATCAACTGATCAAAGATGACATAGCGTGTCATTATCGGGGTGAGATAGAAGTGAAGAATGGTCTTAAACTTAAAATGTACTACGTAAGCGACGAAGAGTATATCAATTTTGATCACAACTTGAATTTCTCTAAAAATGAAATTCTTAATTCCGTAGGAGTATAGTCGACATAGTGATTCATTACCAGCCTTGTTGATTGAAACTATCATCCTTTCGTTGATTCATATACTGTACATTAGCACAAATCTTTTGTGTAACTTCAATTGTGAATTGAGCAAATGCTAAGCTCATCTTATGATGCTATCAACCAAAGTACATGCGCACAGACCAGAATTTTCCGCAATATTCCTTCAGCTATATTCTTGGCAGTAGTGCGATAATGATTCGAATCAGAGAATTTCAGCTTTGTTCAACTCACATAAATAAAATAGAATGTCTTTAGAATCTGTCAGAAACAATCCTGCATCAGAAGGACCAGAGTTATTGGCGCCTGCTGAGAATCCAATTGTTCCGAAGAAAAAAAAGAAGAAAAAGAGGAGAAGGAAAAAGAAGGAATATGAGATGTTTTCTAAAAACGCTGTAGGTCTACTTAGAACTACCCTTAGAAACAATACAGATTTTACCAACATTGCTGACAATAAAGCCAATGTATTGTTGTCATTAAATGCGCTCATGCTGACCTTCTTTGTACCGTTGATATTGCCAAATATCTCCCTTGTACATCAGTATAAATTGACGATTCCATTAATTATATTCGTATTGACGAGTATCGTTACTATATATATATCATTCTTGGTATTGCGTCCAGGTAAATTTGGGGATCAACGTGTGAGCTTTCAGGAAGGAAGGCAACTCAGTCCATTCTTCTTTGGCAACTTCGAAAAAATGTCTAAGGAAGATTATATGGCTCACTTTGAAAGTGTTCTGAGTGACGAACGTAGAGTCAAAGAATTCCTTAGCAATGATTTTTATTTTATGGGCCTTAGGCTTGGCGAAAAAATGAAGTATGTACGTCGAGCATTTAACATATTTATTGGAGGGCTTATTTTTTCTATAGTGCTATCAATCATCTTAATACTATTTTATTCATGAAGCATCAACTATTACTTATTAGCATTTTATTATCGTCATTAGGGATATCGGCACTCGACCCAACTGGAGTGTTATCTGAATACAATGATGGACCTTATTTCCTCTTTGAGAAAAAAAATACAATCCGCACGGTATGGGTGTCGGAAGGGGAGCTATTCGAAAAAAAGTACACCAACAAAGATCTTATTGAGTTTGCCGTGCCTTCCTTACCAAAGGTGACTATTCCAGAAAAATTTAAGTGGGAATCCAATCCTAAAGGAAAATACAGTACTGAAGAGCCCGTCGTGGCACTTAGTGACATCCATGGGCAGTATGATATTTTCATAGATCTTTTGCACAAGCATTCCATCATCGATGAAGATACCAACTGGAACTTCCAGCAAGGACATCTTGTGATCGCCGGAGATGTAATGGATCGGGGCGATAAAGTGATGGAGTGTCTATGGTTGTTATACAAGTTAGAGCAACAAGCTAAAGAAGTTGGAGGGCATGTACATTTTTTACTCGGCAACCATGAGCTTATGGTTCTGAATGGCAATCTTGACTATCTCCATAGAAAATATCGATATACCTCAGCACTGTTGAAGACTCCATATCATGAGTTGTTCTCAGAGGATACTGCTCTGGGGAAATGGCTAGCAAGTAAGAATGTCATTGTTCAGATCAATGATGTCTTATATGTTCATGCCGGAATATCTCAGCAAACTATGTCGCTCAATCTCGGGATAGAGGCTATCAACAAAGCCTTCAAAAAGGAACTGTATTATCAAGATCAGGAAACTATAGAATCTGATCTCAAACTGTTGACGCTTTATTATGAGGATGGACCACTGTGGTATAGGGGCTATGCTTATCCTTATTCGTTTAACAAAGACCATGTAGATAGGACATTAAGTGAATTGAAATTGAGATCTATAGTGGTAGGTCATACCTCTCTGCCAAATATTAAAGGATTATACAACAATCGAATTGTCTTAATCGATTCAAGTATTAAGCTTGGTCTAACAGGCCAACTATTCTTCAATGATAACGGATCCTATGCGATAGGTCATTTGGACGGAAGTAAGACCGCACTAATATCAGAAGAACAAAAATCGGATGAGACACAATCCCTCTTTGACTATATCTATGATCAAGATCAAGTGCTTATTAATGTATCACATGACTTGAAGACCATTGAGAAAAACTTCGGCGATAATGAGTTGCAAACGGAAGGGCAAATTTCAATAATCGCAAATAAGCAAGAATTAAAGTTTAACGCATCGTTTAAGCCGGGAGGCAACAGCAGGCGAGAAATATGTCGATTACCACCCTTAAAAATGAATCTGAAGAAGTCCGAACTGGAAACCTTCAACTTCATTAAGGATCACGACAAGATGAAAATTGTATTTCAATGTCAACCATCTTCCAAGTATGCGGAGACTATTAAAATGGAGAAATTCTTATACGATCTCTACGGTCTCGTTAGTCCATATGGTTTTAGATCTAAGTTAGTAAAGGTGAGATTGGAGGGATATGATAAGCGTGTGGATGGGTTCGTCATCGAGAGTGATGCAGACCTCCAAAGAAGGCAAAATATGGAGATCATTAAAGTCGGCACCCTAACCACAACTATAGTAGATCGACCGGAATATGTTAAGATGTGTTTATTTCAATATCTAATTTCTAACGTTGACTGGTCTGCCAGGAAAGGTCATAATACTGATCTATTTAAGAGGAAGGTTGATGATTCATTGGTAATTATTCCTTATGACTTTGACTATTCCGGGATCATCGATAACATCTACGCCGTAGCCCCAGAGCAGTTGCCTATAAAAGACGTTACGCAACGCTACTTTATGGATAAGAAGATTCCTTGGGAGGAGCTCAAGCAAGGAGTGAATTTCTATGTCTCTAAAGAACAAGAGTTCTATCAATTAGTAGAACGAGCCTCTTTTCTAAGTGATGGCTCCCGAAAAAGATTAAATAAATATCTGCAGAGCTTTTACAAAACTATTAAGGATGACAAGAAGTTAAAGCGCATGATGAAGTAGTTGATCAATCGAGATAAGATTGAAGCTTGAGCCTTATCTTATGGGGTATAGCAGTGCTATGTGCAGCAACTCTGAGCAGTTCTTGATGCTTGTCTTTGGCGAATACAAGCTGGAATAGAGCGGCTACTGTTAGGGTCTCTTGAGAACGTTCTTCGAGGATAAACTCGTCACCTACAGTCACAGAACCTTCTTCAAGGATGCTGACATAAGTGCCGCCAGATCCATGCTCGATGAACTGCCTGATTACATCTTGAGCGCCAAACTTATGTCCTAGCTTATAACAGGGTTCTCGGTGTTGAGATATTTGAACAACTGCATTTCCGACGCTATAGATATCCCCTACATAAACCTTGTTTTCATCAAAGTTGCCAACCGTGAGATTCTCACCAAACATGCCCCAAGTCCAGTCCAAGTCAGCATACAGCTCTTTCCAATATGGATACTGCTCCGCAGAATATAGGTAGCATGCCTTATAGTACCCTCCATGATGAAGTCGATCAGAAACTTCATCATTGACCACATCATTTTTAGTCAAGAACAAAGGCTCCTGAGAAGGTTTCTTATAGATGCCTGTTCTAACTTCCTCACCTTTCCATGTGAAGGTGGTAGGCTGGGCTATATTGGTGGAGATTATTTTCATTCTTAAGCAATTTATAATTTAATAGACTATTCATATGAGCACGGTCGATTGAACTGTTGAGCTCCCTTCTTTCCGTTCCTTTGCTTGTCCGATTGTGCAATCATCTCCGGTGATTCGAAGATTCTTTGTCATTAGCCATTTGCCTTCAATCGATAGCTCGTTCCACGATGACCTATAGTTATATTTTTTCAAGCCTCTGTAGTTCTGGGCTTTAAGTTATCACAACTTGACAATCTATTGTAATGCGATGCTTCGACCACCTCTTTGTACGGTCACAATAGAGTCGTCATCGGTGAGATGGCCTAAATCACAAGCTCGATGCTAAGAGAGTGGCTGAATGGACTCACCTATCACACTAACTATAGGTGAATAATGGCGATAAGTCAGCTGATCTCAATTGTACCCTGCATATACTTGACTGCTTGGCCTCTGATCTTAACTCTATCTTGGTCCAGCTGACAGTATAACGCTCCTCCTCGTTGCGATAACTGTCGCGCATTAAACTCCAGTTTCTTCAGGCGACTTGCCCAAAATGGAACTAAAGTGCAATGTGCTGATCCAGTCACTGGATCTTCAAAAATCGAAGCTTGTGGTGTGAAAAACCGTGAGACAAAATCGATGCCCTCTGCCTCACTCTTGGCTGTTACAATGATCCCTCCCGGATCAATATTGATCTCGTTGATCACAGCAATATTCGGGTCAATCATTCTGATGTCTTCTTCAGAATCATAAAGCAAGAGGTAATCCCTGGCTTTCCATACCTCTGTAGGTTGGATATTCAGTCCATCTAATATAAGTTGTGGCAATTCGGCCTGAACGGGAGGACGAGAAGGAAAATCGAGCTCGTAGTAACCTTCGGTTTTACTCACTGTCAAGATTCCACTCTTGGATTCGAAAGTAATCTGATCACCTTCATATCCGAGCTCTTCAAAAATGACATATGCTGAGGCTAAGGTAGCATGCCCGCACAGGTCTATTTCGATTTCTGGTGTAAACCACCTCAAATGATAATGACCATTGTTCAGCGGTTTGAAGTAAGCTGTTTCTGCCAGATTATTTTCTTTGGCTACAGCCATTAAGACATTGTCCTCAGGCCAATTGGAGATTGGACATACTGCAGCGGGGTTGCCACTGAATAGTCGGTTTGTAAATGCGTCAATCTGATAGATGGGTATGGTCATTCTCGCCCCTAATTTAATAATTCGGTTGTTGTGACCATCTTAATATACAGCCTTAGAGAAACTTCATTATTCACGTCAAGATTAACCAGAGGCTGTCGATTTCATTACAATTGTTTTGAGAGCTATGCCGTCAAGTGCAAGTCTCAATGTTGGCGCACTCGGTATAATAGGCGAATATCCGTCGGCATAGTCATCATAACCATAAAAAAAAACGGCATGTCCCAGAATATTGGAACAAGCCGCTTACGAATTAATTTCTTGTATGGAGATGGGTAAATCTTTATCCTTTTAGTTTAAAATTCTCCTTCTTGAATCCGTTGTTGAATTTGATATTGCTGAAGGTATACTCGCCATTAAGGGTATATTTTCCAGTCTCAGGATTAGGAGCATATGACTTACGTCTTGCAGGTATATAGATGCCATCAACCACATCATAACCTATTTCCATCTTTATGATTGGTTCATTCACTCCCATAGCAGGTAGTGAAAAATAGAAGAAATCAATCAGGTTAGATGTTGAGTTATAGTATAAGATATACTCATCGTCTGCGGCTTTCCCAGTCAGGGAATTTACATACTTGAGAGACACTTTCTCATAGGTAAGATCATTGACCTCTTCTGAGCCTAAGTAAGTATGTATCGTGCTCGGATCTGCTAGTTTATAGGACATCATAAACCAAAAAGGATTGACCTCTCTGATGAATTTAGTTCCTCCCAAGGCCGCTTGATCATTGACAAACTTGCCGTTGAGCGTAATCTGTGGTACACCGTCGATTAGAGATTGCTCAACGATGCCATCTTGGCCTGGTAATACATTTCTTTCATGTGTAGTGTAACGTGCCCAAGTATGTTCTCCATCGATGATAAATTTTTCGGTTGAGACATCTTTGCCTGCTTCAAAGTTATTATAGAGATAGTCGAATTGAACGTCTTTCTTTTTCCATAAGTCTGTATAGTCACCAGTGACTTCATACATCTTAGACATCAATTTTTTAGATTTGGAATCGGCTTGTTGAGCATTCAGTTGAATAGTAAAAAGCACTAGCAATATGCCAGCGATCTTGGGTAATGATAAAAAGTTGTTAATCATTTTGTGAATTTCTTTAATCAATAAAACTTTATGAAGACCATACCGCTGAGGATTAGCGGTTGTAATGTGAATTCATAATGTATAGGTAGTATACCGTATCAATGGCTAACGACAATCCATAGTGATTGTTCAGTATAATTGAAAATGGCGCGAAAATTATGACTTGTTTGATAGTTGACATTTTTCACCCAAGGGGATTTGTCAACGCCTAAACCCTTAGCATGATATCCATAGAATTTACCTATATCTGCTTAGTATTACATTGCCATCGGGATCTCGCATGATAAAATTTGCTGGCCCAGTTGAGCTTTATCGGCATCAGCCAACAATGTTAATAGAGATATTATTCATTCCTGCAAGGATGTATATAGTGCTAAATGCATACGCCTACATAACTACAAGATTTGTCTTGGATATGCTTATTTACTTAGCAGTCTAAAGCGATTTCAGATCAGTAGCGATATATGGCGAACTGATTATAATGATAATCATCCTCATATAGCATTTGGAAGAACTGCATTGGACTATTGAAATTAGGATGCTAGATACATTTATAATTCTGTTCCGCCATTTGGACACATGCTATAAAACTCACCTCAATAAGCTCTACTCTTAAGCAGGTTGTCCATGGCGCTCTTCGAGCTGCCGTCTGATGTCTTTGGCTTTATCTTCTGTAAGGTCATAATCACTCATTATCCACATAGCGATAATCGTGCCGACTGCGGGAAAGAAACAGAAGAGCGCATGTAAACCGTCTACTGCTCCTTGTTGATCGACAGTTGCCAATTCTGAATTAAATCCTACATAGGCGATCATGGCGCCACTCAAGGCTCCTGCGATACCATATCCTACCTTAACCATCCACCAGTATATAGCGCCTAAAAGTCCTTCTCGACGCTTGCCAGTGTTAAGCTCATCAATGTCGATTACATCTGCAGTCATAGACATCATGATGGTAAATAGACTTCCTATGCCGAATGAAAAGAACGGAAGTGCAATAATGTACATCCATGGTTTACCTGGTATAAATAAGAACCACAACATCACATATCCGATTAGTGAGATGCCCTGAGCGATCATAAAGGCCTTCTTTTTACCCATAGTCTTGGCCATCCAAGTTACAGTGGGTATTACGATAAATGTTGTACCAACTGCTCCCAGACAACCAAAGAGTGAAACCCATATACCTGATGCCCCCGCATCACCATTAAAGAGCTTATATACGATGACGAAAAATGTCAATGCAGCTACTGTATTAAATGAATTGAAGATTAGGAATGTCGTAAAGCATAGCTTTCTGAAATACTTAATCCCAAATGCTTCAACAAAACCGTACATGATATTACCTACGCTGCCTAAAACACTAGATACCGATAGTGGGGTGTAATCTTTGTCCAAGGTAGATTCACTCTTGATGAATAGTGCCGGTACGATAGCACATATGGCACATGGTATGGCCACCCAAAAAGCCAGCTGTCGAGCGGCGACCTCCGCTGATGGAAACCACTCTGGATCATACATAATCACCCAAAACCATGGCGCAATGACCCATGCCCATTGACCGATCCATTGTGCTACCGCCATGATGCTTGTCCGCTCATGGAAGTCGTCAGTCATCTCATAACCCATAGCTACATAGGGAACACTGAATATCGTCAAACCTAGATAGAACACTAAAGACCACAAAAAGAAGTACCAGAAATTATACGATAGGCTGTTATCTGCGAACAATTGCCACATGAAGATGTAGGCTATACCCATAATAATACCACCGACTAACACATACTGCCGCCTGCGTCCCCATTTTGACCGTGTATTATCTGATATGAATCCCATGATGGGATCCGTCAATGCATCAAAAATTCGTGGAGCCAAAAAGATTAATCCCCACATTAATCCAGAGAAGCCAAGATTTTCAACCAGAATGACCATGAAGATTCCTAGGATAGCAGGAAACATTTGATTGGCAAACATGCCGATGCCAAATGCTATTTTTTGACTCATTGGCACTTTATGCTGACCAGTTTTGTTTAGGCCAATAGGATCAATGGTGGAGTTCTGTTCTGTCATACTATGGATTTGATCTGCTTAAGATAGCATTTATGTGCTTGTATCCTACAAGCCATTGTCGTAATCTACTGGCGGAGCCAGCGAAGCCTGTTTTACGGTGAGTGGATCTCCATTAAAACTCTGAGTGATCACATTGCCATCTCGTGTGAGCCCCTTGAATGCTCCATTGTCTACAAGATCCCAGATGGCATATTTAGCCTGACCATATTCATCGATTAGGCCAAAGTGATTTTCGCTACCTTTGGGATGCTCAGCGTCCTTCCATTTTTCATCAAATGCTTCAAAGAAGAAGCACGAGATACCTGCTTCGTTCGTCCAGTCTCGCATCAACGTATAATACAATGCTTGCTTATATTGATCACAAGCACGAGATCCTGTATCTCCATAAAATTCATCCGAGACAGTGGCCCAGCCAGTCTCACCAATGTGGATAGGCTTGTCCTCACCGATCTTATTCATATACCCTTGGACTGCAGCTACTTGTTTCTGCGCTTCGAGCAAAGCTCTATCCATGGCTCGTACAATTTTTTCATCCTTATCAATATCCTTTTCTTCTGGTCTTTGCAGCCAAAACTCATAATTGTAATGAGTCTCATGCATCGGGTAAGTGTGCACGCTGAGGAAATCAACCGCATGGATGAGCGCGTTGAGATCGTCGGTATGATATATAGGGTCCGCTCCTCCCCACGACGCATAGTTGTCGCTACTGGTGAGCCATAGATCTGACGGTAGCTCGCCAGAAGACCTTAAATCTCGAAGGTGATTTATCCAACCGAGGATTGCTTTAGGCCTGACGAAATAGCTCTGTGCCCAGTGCACCATAGATTCGTTGCCGACAGCGATAACCTTGACGATATCTGGATACTTCTGAGTAAGTCTGACTGCTTCTGCAATTTCTATGGCATTGCGAGGGCTTTCTCCTTCATGGTTTTCTTGCCCTGGCTGCCAGGCATTTTCACAATCTATCCATGCGCCGAGCATCACATACATCTCAAATGCGCCATCCTCTTCTTTGAGCTCAGTAATAGCTTTTAAGACATTTTCGGCGTGAGGTAGATGTACATTGTAGGTCCTGAGCATGTGGATGCCCATAGCAGACAGGATACGCATGTCGTCCTTAAGGTCAGAAATCTTAGGCTGGATGTCTCGAGTTGTTGCACGATAACCGCCGTATGAAATCGCCTGAAATTGAGGATTTCCTAAGATCTCTTCAGCGCTTCTATGAGGAATCTCTACAGTTGTGTTGATGGGATCAGGCTTGCAGCTCCATATAGTAATCATGGAGGTCACCAAAACCAGGAGCAGGATAGGTCTGAATGTCATATCAGTTGTTTATGAGTTATAGTCACATCGATCCTGTCTATGGAACCAGAACGTGATAGTAGCTCTTGGCTTAACGCCGCAGAAAGCTTTTTGCCCGATAGCTCTGTTGCCTTACCTGAACTGTCGGTCAGCAAAATCATAGCTTCATCGCTTAAATGATAGACGATAGGGACTTGGCATACTGTAAATCCTAAGCTGCCCTTAGCCAATTTTATTGTCTGCGGCTTGCCATCTAAACCAATCGTTAAAAACTCGTCCGATGCGGTCAAAAATTCACCAGCCTTCAATAAGCTTGGATTAAACTCAACGATACCATCATTGATATGCACGCCGAGCTCACCAAATCTACTGATGATATCTTCTTTAACTTGTCCCGTCATGCCCGGCTGCTGTGCCCCTCGATGGGACGGTGTGTGAGAATACGGATCAGTACTGAAAGCTCCATAGATATCTGGGCTCTTATGAATGCCGAGGCCATTCCATGCTTCGTAGTATTGTTCCGACAGCGCTGTCAATTCAGCTAAATCTGCATCAGAATCCTGAGCCCGGTTATAGCACTCCTGGATAGCAAGAATCAACTTTGAAACCATATGCCAGTAGATGGACCCGAGCCCTTCGTAGGCATAAAATGTGCCAGAGCGACCCGTAAATTCCCTATGGTTAAATAAGTGCTCATATATGTCGAGGATCAGTTGTTTATCTGAGTCGACAAGAGCAGTATATGGGCCCGACTTCAAGTCATCAAGAGCTGCCGATAGCTCAATGTTATTTCTAAAGTCTCCATTGAAATGAAATTGATCAAATACATCTTTTTCTATGATTCGAGCATCGCCATCCTCCAATAATTGGAGTAATAACTCCGAATTCCTGAGCATATGATGGGGGATATGATTTTTTTGTAAGAAGTTAGGGAGTGCCTTATTGGGATAGAGGATATAGCTATTTTGATCGGGTCGATAGAGTGTACTGGCTCGTAGGCTCTTGAGTAACTCAATAGTTTCAGCAGTCGAGAGCAGTCCAGCACTAAGTACAGATACTTGCCCCTCAAGCATCTCATTGAGATAAGATACTCGATAGCCGTTAGACTCTATATTGAGGATGTTATAGGCGTGGTATAATCCATTTTCTCGACGGTTAGCTCGTATGCTTTGCGCAAAGTATTCCTTACATAATGCCAAGAATGACTGAATCTCAGGTACGCTCAATGCTTGCCTCTTGCCACTGAATCCATAATCATAGATGCCTAATCTATATGTTGATCCAGCAGTTCCTATAGCATCCATAAATGCCTTGCGCTGTTGATCATTAAAGCCATCTTTTAAATGGGCCTTAAAGGCACCCAGGGTATCCGTGCATGCTTTGAAAAAGCTCAACAACTCAGTTGAAATCTCCACTTGCTTTTCTTCATAGTTGTCAAAGATTCCTTCAAAGAAGCTCACAAAACGATAGAGGTAGTAGAGTGTAACCATTGAAATGCCATTGCCTACAAGGGCATTGTTGGCATCGTTCCACTCGGGACGCTGTGTATTCATCCAAATTCCTCCTTCTGGTACGAGGTTGGATATCTTGGAAAGGGTAGTGGCGAGTATTTTCTCTATGAAGTTTACTTGATAGATTTTCTTGTCTGGAGTGGTCAACAAGGCACCGTCTGATCCCATCTGATCTCGTCGCGCTCGGATAGCCTCGTCCCAGTTGCGATCAAAATCCACGGTATTCTTGGGATCTGCAAGAATGTCCTGATACGACTTGATTCGATACGGCACAGCCGCATAGGCAAATACATCTTCTGCCATCAATCTATGCAATTCAGCAGGCTGATAACGCTGGAGACATTCTAAGAGCTTCAATAGATAGATGATCTGATGATCGCCCCAATAGCCTATATATGACCATGGATCATCAGGTTCGATGGTCTCCCAATCAAAGCCTGCCTTGGTAACACGATAAGGGTTGTATCCATCAAATGTTGATGCATTGAGGAATCGATAGACCATGCCATTGATAAAGGCAGGGTAGGACAGTGAGAGCGCTTCCCAATTTTGAAATATATCTCGCCAGTTACCTTGATAATCTAATATTTTAGATTTATCTAATTCATTTTTTAGATTAATAGAAAATTTATTCCAAGGTCGACTGGGGTCACCATGTCTGCGACTGAACTTAAGCGGCAAGTATTCTATCGCAAGCCGAGTAAACGCTGGAGTATTTAAAACTCCTATCTTATCTTGTAAGTCATAAACTGTAAACTCATCGCCAAGCTGATTTAAGGGAGTCTTATGAGTCTCATAAAGTGAGACATTCGCTTTACGGAGATAGGTCAGAAAATCTGTCTTGTCAATATGATAGTCCTTGTCAAAAATCCCCCCACGCATGATATTAAACATGACATTAGCGAAGTGCCTTCCATCTTTAAGGTCGTCTGAGCTCTTCTGAAGTCCATCTGCTGATGCTACGAGTTGTAGCAAGTCTTGATCACCTTGTGCTATTGCTGCTTTTAACTCCGACATCAAGTGCCCCGTGTCAGAAGTGAGCTTATGCATCAAGTCAAATACGGCTGTGTGATTTTTATTGACATCAGCAACGATACACCACTCTGCAGACTGAGTGGCTGATAGTGTAATATTACTATTCAGAAGGTACGCTCCTTTTTCACCTTTGATATCTAACTCTCCTGATATAGGGCGGCCACTTCTGAAACTGTCTAGTTGCTGAGCCGATAACAGATGAGTAGGGTCAGATAAGCCAGTGGACCATACGATATTAGCCTTGAGTGCTTCACTGGGTTCGGCTCTATCAACTATTACGGCACTTAAGGCAAATACACCTATACCACTTCGGGAATCTAAAATCGATCGTTTATAGGCATCTCCGAGATTGCTTGAGCTATTCTGCAGACCACTACCAATACCAGCAGGAACAATATTCAACAATCCATCGAGAAATTCGATGTCGATATTATGATTGTTATGATTAGTGATCAAGGATCGACGTATGAGCCCATGGTCATCAGATGATGACCACTGATAGCTAAAACTAAGACCTAAGTCTTCATTGACCTCTTCGAATATGACCTTGTTGCCAAGGCTATTCTTATACAGATTTTGGACGATCTTGTATTGTTTGTAGGCATTAGAGGAATAGGGTTCCCAGTACTGTTCTTTAGTGGATTCTTTTACTTTGATTATGGTCTTAGAACCTGTGAGGTCTACCGATTCAGTTATTTTATCATCAGTATAATAAGGGAACAATGCGTACTCCGAGTTTTTGCGACCTGCAGTCAGGCCGCCATTGCTCGAGATAAACAACCAATGATCATAAGCACTGGTAATACTCATGAAAAATGGCCTGAGTCTACCTGCATCTGCAATTTTGTAATAGGCTTCGTTATCAATAATGACTTTCTCCAATCGGTCAGATTGATGATTCATAATTATGTAGTTTAATCATATTAGAACCTGCAATTATAAGCTAATCGCTAATTCAAACAGTGTTCATGGAGCTAAATATTACGATCCCCAGTGAACAAAAATCTAGAGATTGCGGTTCCTACTGCTTCAGGCTGTTCGTCACAGATAAAATGTCCGCCTTTGAGATGTTGTATGAGTAGCTTTGGATATATCTGCTCTGCCCCGATCAGATATTCTTTGATAATTACAGGATCGAGCTCGCCATGGATGATTAAAGTTGGGATATCTATCTGCCGTCCACTGTAGGTCTCCCATCTCTTGCGATCAATTCTTAAAGTACGGTAGAGATTGGCTGCAGTGGTTATGGTATGCGGAATCTTATAGCAGCGGATATATTCGGCGATTGCATCGTCAGGGACTGGGTTGCTGATTCCTCGACTGAAAAACGGAACCCATATATGTTCCTTGCCTGCTAATATCGCTTCTGGAAAGTCCCTGATACTTAAGAAATGTTGATACCATGATGATCGATAGTGACTATTTATAAGTATCTCTGACACCTTCTGTTCCCCGACAGGATTATTGATCAAAACCATGTTTATTATGATGAGCTTTGAGATGCGCTCAGGATGTAGAAATGCCATTTCTTGGACTATGGCTCCACCCCAGTCATGTCCACCCAAATAGAATTGATCAATGCCTATCTCATTGGCTACTGCGAATAGATCCAATGCCATCTGGTCCTTGGTATAGTGAGTTTCCTCAATAGTACGATTACTATCACCCATTCCACGTAAGTCTACTGCTATGACTCGATAATGCTCTAGATATGGCGTGACATGATGCCAGCAATAACTGGATTGCGGCCATCCATGGACTAACATCAGCGGTGGCCTATGCAGGTCGCCATATATCCGGGTAGCAAACTGCCCTCGAGAGGTGTTGATTATACTGACCTTAGGCGTATTCATAGGCCTTAAGATAGCCAATAGTGTCAATTTGAATACATACCAATTCGTGTGAATTTATTCAGTGTTATTTATATTGGGTGTGTTAATGGAGGGCTTTGAAGAGATAATTTTCCATCTGCCCGTGAATTATAGTTTTCGGTTTTATTGATTTTTTAAGCATGTTCATTGATAAAATTTCATTGGAACATACAAACATTTCATGTTTGGAATATAATAGTTGATTTATGGTCGTCCGAATTTTATCCATTGTAGCATTACTGATGATTGCACAGTGTGTTATAGGGCAGCGTACGCTCTCTGGGATCATCCAAAGTGAGGATAATCAAGAGCGTCTTCCATTCGCAGATGTCGTAATCAAGGGCACCAATACAGGAGCCTCAACGAATGTTGATGGTTACTTCGCACTACTCAATGCACCAACAGATAGCTTCAGTTTGCAGATTGCATTTGTTGGATATGCAACCAAGGAAATCTTCATCGAAGCTGGATCGGATGACATAACAGATTTAAAGTTTGATTTGTCCACCGGTGTTTTATTAGATGAGCTGGTCATCAGCGGGCGATCTTATAAGGTCCTTAATGCATCAGAAGGTATTAGTTCTATACAGATTTCACCGAAACAATTATCCCTGTTACCTAATATTGGAGAGGTAGACATATTCCGATCATTGCAGCTGTTGCCTGGGGTTAGTGCTAGTAATGAGAATAGCTCTGGGCTCTTCGTTAGGGGAGGGACACCAGATCAAAACCTTGTCCTGCTTGATGGAGTCACGGTGTATAATGTAGATCACTTTTTTGGATTCTTCTCGGCCTTTAATGCCGATGCCATTAAGGATGTGCAGCTCTTTAAGGGGGCCTTTCCTGCCAAGTATGGTGGCAGGCTGTCAGGTGTTGTTGACCTGACAGGCAAGACTGGAAATCCGAGCGAATTTCATGGAAATGTTGGAGTCAATCTTCTTAATGCACGTGCCAATCTCCAGATCCCACTATTTAACAAAGGATCGCTCACCATCAGTGGAAGACGATCGTATACAGACCTAATCCAGAGCCAACTGTTTCGAGATATATTAGGGGTTTTTGAAGACACAGAGGTGCCACCAGACGTCGATGGCCTTGAGATCAATACGACAGAGCCTTCGGTATTTTTCTTTGATATGAATGCCAAACTGAGCTATAATCCTACGGAGAAGGATGTCGTGGCATTATCATTTTACAATGGTGCAGATCACTTGGAAAATTTTAATGACCTTAATCTGGAACGCCTTAATGGCGCTTTACAGTTTGACATCGATATAGAGGAAACGACTGATTTTGGAAATCGTGGGGGTAGTGCAAAGTGGTCACGACAATGGTCTCCAAAGTGGTACTC
Organism: uncultured Saprospiraceae bacterium; assembly: GCA_964489125.1. Lineage (GTDB taxonomy): Bacteria > Bacteroidota > Bacteroidia > Chitinophagales > Saprospiraceae > GYS-P2D. The sequence continues at coordinate 52,257 of CAZAXY010000002.1, read as the reverse complement.
TAATCTTTTGGTGGCGTCATCCAGATACTTCAGTCAGTTTGATAGGATTACCGATGTGCTAGTCACGGCTGTCGAAGATAATCGAGAAGTTGCCGATCTCCAATTCGTAAGTAAAGAGGATAACGAGATACGAGACTTAACACTTACCCTTGACAATGAAGTTCAACTCAGCGCCCAGCATAAGCTTGAGTTTGGTGCTTTGTATACTCAGGCTGATGTTGATTATGAATTTGTTAGAGACGATACACTGACCATACTGGATGTCGCACAGGAAGCCAGTTATGTTGCTGGATATGTGTCGGATACTTGGAAGCCGTTCGATCGATTGAGCTTACAGGCAGGAGTGCGAGCCACCCATTATAGCATTACAGATGAGATTTACTGGTCTCCAAGGGCTTCATTTGATCTGTCGCTCACTGATCGCATATCTCTGAAAGGCGGAGTGAGTAGGCATTTCCAGTTTGTCAATCGTATTATCAACGAGAATGTTACGGAGGGCTCCAGAGACTTTTGGTTGCTTGCAGATGATGATCTCGTGAAGGTGAGCAATGCCGATCACTTTATTATTGGAGCCTCATATGAGACAGACGATTACATCATTGATGTCGAGGCTTATCGCAAGGACTTTAATAATCTGGCAGAATTTTCATTGCGCTTTCAGCGTAATGATATCGATTTGGACCAGCTCTTTTTTACAGGTACAGGAGTCGCACAGGGTACAGAAATACTGCTTCAGAAGAAGCGGGGAGATTATACAGGTTGGGTAGCATATACCCTGGCAAGGGTTCGTAATACCTTTCCAGAATTGAACAATGGATTTGAGTTTGCTGCGCTGCATGATGTGCGTCACGAGTTTAAAACTGTTCATTCCTATGAGATTGATAATTGGAGACTGTCGGCAACATTTGTCTATGCTTCAGGTCGGCCGTTTACCGAACCAGCGGGCCAGTTTTCCATAGATCTACTAGATGGTCAGTCTGCTACTTTTATTAATGTAGGTCCACGCAATGGCTCCAGATTGCCTGCATATGCTCGATTGGACCTTTCGGCACATCTACTCCATAAGGCAGGTCCTTTTGAGTTCGACTTTGGACTGTCGATATTTAATTTGTTGAATCGAACCAATGTTTGGTTCCAGCAATTCAATTTTACCGAGACGCCACCAGTAGTAACGGAAATAAATTATCTCGGGCTAACCCCAAATCTATCCGTAGAGGTAAGATTTTAACTATAAGGTCATGAAGAATAGCATATATATCTTAGTCGTATTGATTTTCTCTGCTGGAGTTTTTACTTCGTGTGGAGATGAGAATCTTAATGATCTGGCATTTAATCAATTTGTAGTAGAGGCTTTCTTATTTGAAGGTGAGCCGGTGGACGACATAAAGATTAAAACGGTATTTCCATTGACTGACGAAGTGGATACCTCTGAGCCGATCAATGATGCCAACATAGTGCTATCACGGCAAGGAGAGTCGTTTCCATTGGTATCATCAGGATCGGATGGCTTGTATCATTATCCTGGCGATGATCTTGAAGTGAGAACTGGGGATGTCTTTCAATTAGAGATTACACATAATGGGATCACCGCTACAGCAGAGACCCAAGTACCTACGCCAACACAAGGATTAGGCCTGAGCCAGGATTCTATTATCGTGCCTAGATTGCCATTAAGTCAGGGCCGAGATGCTGTAGTCGAAGCATTAGGAAATTTCCTGCGGGGGTCCAGTATTACAGCATCTTGGGACAATCCAGATGGCGAGCAATTCTATATGGTGGTCGAGAACCTTACTGAAGCCACAGACCCTATATTCCCACAGCAAGTGCTTGATGCCCTGGAAGACTTGAGATTTGTGTCAGAACCGACAGACGACGATAATTTGACATTTTTAGGTGGCTCTTTAGTAACTTTTGGCACTTATGTGGTTAGTGTATTTCATGTTAATGAAGAGTATGCAGCCCTATTTGACAATCGAACACAAGACTCAAGAGATCTCAATGAGCCACCTTCTAATGTGATTAATGCTCTAGGGGTTTTCTCGGCCTTCAATAGTCAAACGGCTTTTTTTGAAGTAGTTAGAGAACAGTAAGAAAAAGCCATTAAGATAACTTTAGCAATTAGCCATTAAACTCAACACTTCTATCATAATCTAATAGGTGGACCAATAACACAAGATTATGAGATTGAAAAAAGTAGTAGTAGGAACAATACTGGCGTTGATGTTTGGTATAGCGGCCATAGCACAGAATCCTCGCAGCATCTTATCGTATGTTGAAGAATTAGAGCTTACAGATGAACAAGTGGTGGCAATAGAAGAATTACATGTGGCTCATAAGCCTACCAAATCTGGCACTGACAGAGTGCCACGGCAAGTAAGAATCACCACCAAGCCTTCGGTATTTAAAAGCGGCCTCGAAGAAATCTTAACGCAAGATCAGATGTCCAAGTGGATAGAGTTGACCGCTATGCGAAAAGAGGAGAAGGCAAAAAACAAGAAAGCTCGAGCTGAAAGAAAATCCTTGCGCGAGCAGCGCCAGGCTTACATAGATGATCATATTGCTCCAGCCGTACAGAAATATAGGCTGGAGTTTGAAAATTCGCTGTCTAATGCAGAAAAAGAATCTATTGCTGCGGCAAGAACAGTGCGTGCTCAGGCTAGGCCACTTAATGCTGACTCACGAGAGAAAATCAGCAAAGAAGATAAAAAAGCGCAACACCAAGCGTTATCGGAAATTGTTAGTAATCACAAAGAGGAGCTCGATGTCATATGGACGAACTTAGGTGATCAAATCAACACATGGAATCAGGCTTTGGTAGGACTTACGCCTTACAAGAGCAGGAGTGTTACCGAAAATCGAGGAGAACGTACCAAAAATCGTTCGCATGCACAAAAGCGAGGAGAATTCAGCCATCTTGAATTCGTTTTGATTGATTATTGATTTAGTGTTTAAAGATAAGGGGCTCCTAAAAAGTAGGTGCCTCTTATCTAATTTTTAGAATCGTCTTTAACCGAGATCACTCGGGCTTGCCAAGTTTTTTAGACAAGTGTTTGCATCCCAGTCTGGATCAGATGCGGGGTCTCATTGAAGCTCACCATAGATATTTTTCCTTTAGAATAGAGATACTCCGAGAACGAAGCATTTTTCACCTGCCATCCTAATGATATGGTTTTGTCTTCAGCCAACCCCAAAACTTCCCCAGCAGCAGCTCCAACAGGGCCTCCAGAGGTGAATATCGCAATAGTCGATCCGGAGGGGCAGTTTTGCATGGTCTCCTTAAAGGCTGTCGTAAAACGGGATTTGAATGTGGCCCAACTCTCTATATCGCTTAGTTTAGACTCATCCAGTTCTCCATTTACCCAGGGTATAGCGAGCTTAAAGTAGGTTCCATAAAACTCTCTTCTGTATTGCTCGAATTGAGCTGGATCGAGCTCCTTATTCATATGAAACTTCTCAGGATAAAAAACCTTGACTAAGCCTGGCCCTTCATGTTCATTATATCCCTGATTTAGATTGATGTTTAACTCTTGTCCGAGCCCTTTGAGGCATGCTAGAGCGGTTTGTTGTTGCCGCTTTAGAGTTCCAGCGTAAACCATATCCAATTTTATGCCCTGATTCTTAAAGAACAGTCCAAGTTGATATGCTTGTCGCTCGCCCAGCTCAGATAGTTGATCGTAGTCACTCTTCATAAATGAAGCTTGCCCGTGACGGATAAAGAAGATTTTACTCATAAATTGTACACTTTATGCCTTTATCCTATTTGAATCAAGTATCATCATACGACTTGTTGATGTGGCTACGAGAGTCCCTTCTGCTTTATAGGCCTCACCTCTTAGATTAAGAAATTGTTTTGATTGGCTGATGACATATGCTTTAACATGCACATAATCATCACTGACCATAAGAGGCTTGATAAAGGTCACATTGAGATCGAGGCTTGTCGTAGCCGCTTTTGTTACTAATCCACTGAATGGTCCGTATGCCATATCAAAGTACATTCCATGCGTGCCACCAAAGGTGATGTTTATAGGATTGTTGAACTCTGGCTTGATAGGCATTCGGATGTGCATGATTTGATCATGATCATCATAAGAAATGAATTCCATTCCTAGCAATTTCGCAACATTAGGCGGAAACTGAGCCTGGTCCGATGGCATAAATGATTGGAGAAGCCGCAAGACTTCCTCTCCTCTATATATCATAGATATTAATTACTCATGGCCATCTTTTTGGCTTTGCGCTTAGCTTTCATTTCAGCGAAGTAATTGTTGAACAGCTTCCGAGATATCATGACTTTCATGATTTCGTTGGTGCCTCCGTATATGCGAGATACACGGCTATCCGCGAACATTCGACAGATATTATATTCCCACATATATCCATAACCACCGTGCAACTGTAAGCATTGATCTAATACATCAAACTGCATTTCTGTCGCCATACACTTGGCTATTGAAGCTTGTTCTGCGGTAAGCTTATGCTCCTTCAGAAGTTCTGTGCACTTATCCACATAGCACTGATTCAGTTGTAGGCGCATAGCGGCCTCGGTCACCTTGAATTGTGTATTTTGAAACCCTGCTACGGGCTGCTTGAACGCCTTTCGCTCAGAAGTATACTCAATAACCTCTTCGATAGCACCTTCTGCTGCTCCGATAGATTGTAAGGCAATCGTTAAGCGCTCTCGCGGTAGCTCTGTCATCATCATTATAAAGCCCATACCTTCTTGGCCCAATAGTCTATCCTTAGGGACCTTAACATCCTCGAAGAAGAGTTCACAAGTATCACTTGTCTTCAACCCAAGTTTTTTGAATGGTCTTCCTTTACTAAATCCATCCAGATTAGCATCTACTATTAGTAGACTGATACCTTCCTTATCTGTTCCTGGTCTGGTCTTACACGCCACCAGCGTAAAATCCGAGGAATATCCTATAGTGATAAATGTCTTAGATCCGTTGAGTAACCAATGGTCTCCCTTATCAACGGCGTTACTTTTAATAGCTTGCACATCACTGCCAGTGCTGGGCTCAGTCATGCCCAGTGAGCCTATAAGCTCTCCTGTGGCCATTTTAGGTAAGTAGTGCATCTTCTGTTCTTCCGTGCCATACTGCTCTATATAAGGCGCTACAATGTCCGAGTGCATCGATATGCCTGGAGAGTCAGGACCCATTTTAGACATTTCTTCAATTAACAGTGCGCTAAATGAAAAATCTAATCCGCCACCACCATATTGATCTGATATACTCAGGTTGAGTAAGCCGAGTTCGCCAGCCTTGAGCCATGCCTCCCTGCTGCAACAAGTTTGCTCCTCCCATTCCTCTCGGTAGGGTAGTACATGTTGTTTCACATATTCTTGTACGGTCTCTCTGAGCATGCGATGCTCATCACTGTCATATATGTCTCTGTTGATCTGTAGGTCAGCGTACATGTCGATTTGTTATTGGATTATTCAATGATTATAAAGATATAACCATGCGTCGCTTAATTGGGTTAAATAAATTGGCTGTTTATATTTTACCACAAATGAAAAGGAGAGACAATCAGCATGAATGCCCCTCCCTTGATAGATCATTATTATCAACTGAATTAATACACCTCGAATAATCCTGCGGCCCCTATTCCTCCACCGACGCACATAGTGACGACTACATATTTTGCACCTCGTCTTTTTCCTTCTATTAGTGAGTGTCCCACCATTCTTGCTCCAGTCATTCCATAAGGGTGGCCAATTGATATGGCTCCACCGTTTACATTGAGTAATTCATTTGGTATACCTAACTTATCTCGACAGTAAAGCACCTGTACAGCAAAGGCTTCGTTGAGCTCCCATAATCCGATGTCTTCCATCTTGAGACCAAAGTTCTTCAGGAGTTTAGGAATTGCATACACTGGTCCGATACCCATTTCATCAGGTTCGCAGCCAGCAACAGCCATTCCTCTATAAGCTCCTAAGGGCTCAAGTCCTCTCTGCTCTGCCAGCTTAGCCTCCATTAGGATATTAGCTGAAGCGCCATCGGAGAGCTGACTGGCATTGCCAGCGGTAATTGTGCCTCCCTCATTTACGAGTCTTAATCCTGCTAATCCTTCTGGAGTAGTTCCAGGTCTATTCCCTTCATCCTTAGTTAGGGTAACCTCCTCACGAGATATGTCACCTGTGACTTTGTCTTTGATAACCTTGGTAGTGGTGATAGGAATAATCTCTTGATCAAAGCGGCCGGCCTCTTGACCTGCAGCCGTCCGCATCTGACTCTGATAGCCATATTCGTCTTGTGCATCACGACTGATCCCATAACGCTTAGCGACGATTTCGGCAGTCTGGAGCATGGGCATGTATATGTCCTTATGCTTAGCCATGAGATTCTTGTCAAACATCTTGTGCATATTCATATTCTTATTTTGCACAAGACTGATGGACTCTACTCCACCACCGACTACTACTTGTTGCTGATCCATGACAATCTGCTTAGCTGCAGTTGCAACAGCCATAAGGCCACTAGAGCACTGACGATCGATGGACATGCCAGGTACAGAGACTGGTAACCCCCCTGCTAATGCAGCAAGTCTTCCGATATTAGGGCTTTGTGTTCCTTGCTGCATAGCACATCCGATGATGCAATCCTCAACTTCTTCTGGATTAATTTTAGCGCGATCTACTGCCGCTTGGATGGCTTTTCCTGTTAGTGTTGGGGCATATGTATCATTGTATGCACCTTTGTAAGCTCGTCCTATTGGCGTACGTGCTGTAGAAACTATTACTGCTTCTCTCATATTTGCATTTTGTGATCATAACAATGAAATGAGAAAAATGGCTGTGTATCAATCCAATTATTATTAGCGCTTTAGAAGTAAAGCGGATTACTGGACTGATATATCCACGAAGAGAGATTCGTTATCGTCTAACTTTGGGATGACGGCTTGCCATGTTATTGTTGCGGCTGAGGTAGAGATATTAGTATTTATTACTATATCTAAAAGATTTTGATTCGTAATACAATTTTTTGTACTTCTCTTCTGGATATTCGACAGTCCAGATGTAAGTCGGACTGTTCCTATGACAAGATCATATGCGTCCCAATCAATCTGTACTCCACATCTTGTAAACACCATTATATCGAAGTCTTCTTGATTTCTGATCAGCTGAAATTCCTGCTGACTTTCTATGCTTACCTGAAAAGCAGCATTGGGGCAGCCAAAATCATCTAAGCATAATACATCTTGGGTATTATTATTACAATCATCTTCTGATCCGCAGCCTACAAAAGCCGCAAATAGTATAAAGCATATTATTCTCCACATATTCTCTCTTGTTCAGATGCTAATACCGATAACGCACAATACCCGCTAATTGTACTCTAGGCAAAGATTTTTTATTTTTTACTCTTCTGTAGATGAGCAAAGCTAATAACTCTAATATTCAACTAACAATTTGTATATCAGTTATATATGTGTTAAATTATATTTTAATATGTAAAATTCACTATTTGTAAAAATTTAAATATCCTCACATTATTTATAAAAAGTGGATAAATGTGGAATAAAGTGGGAATTCATATATATATTTGTTTCTAATATGTCTTTCGACTAACAGAATGGATAAGCTAACAGGTGAGTATGAATGCAAGGTTGACTCCAAAGGGAGATTGCGTGTGCCTGCCACGCTCATAAAGCAAATCCATGAAGTTGAGTTGGGATTTACGCTCAATAGAGGATTCGAAAAACATTTGATCATGTATCCTAAAAAAGTTTGGGATCTAAAAACAGATGAGATTGATAGGCTTAACATCTATAGCAAGAAGCATCGAGAGGCCATACGATACTTTTATCGTGGTGCATCACAAATGAAGCTTGATGCTAATGATCGCTTTATTATTCCTAAGAGGCTGATGTCTTATGCAGGAATAAAGTCGCAGGCGATTTTGTTTGCTTATCAAAATCAGATTGAAATATGGGCAGCTGAAAAATATGAAGCAATGCTCGATCAAGAGCCAGAAGATTTTTCTGCCATTGCCGATGAGATATTTGAAGCTACAATCAAGAGTGATTTATGATTGGATCTGGGTATCATCAGCCGGTGCTTCTGTCAGAAAGTGTCGATTGGCTGATCACAGATCACAATGGAGTCTATCTTGATGTAACGTATGGTGGCGGTGGTCATAGCAGAGAGGTGTTGAGTCGACTTGGTGAGAGTGCATTGTTGATAGGTGTGGATCAAGATCTTGATGCACAACGAAACATCATAGATGATGAGCGACTACTATTTGTGCAGAGCAATTTCGCGTACATAAATCGTTTCTTGGATTATTATGGCATAGAGGGCGTTGATGGTATTCTCGCAGACTTGGGAGTTTCTTCACATCATTTTGATGATGCAGAGAGAGGCTTTTCGTACAGGTATGATGCGCTATTGGATATGAGGATGAACCAATCAGCTACACGCACAGCAGCAGATATTCTACATGCATATGATGCGCACGGTTTGCAAGACATATTCTCTCTATATGGAGAGGTACGTAATAGCAGAACACTGGCCAATGCAATAGTGGATTCTCGGCGCCATGCTAAGGTCGAGATGGTTGCAGATCTGGAGCGTATCATTGATCGAGTGTACCGAGGGGATCGTCAACGCTACAGCGCTCAGGTCTATCAAGCATTAAGAATAGAAGTAAATGACGAGCTTGGAGTTCTTAAGGAAATGTTGCTGAGTACTATGCAAGCGTTGAGGAGCGGTGGGCGATTGGTGGTGATTAGTTATCACTCACTGGAAGATAAATTAGTTAAGCAGTTGTTTAGGGATAACAATTTTGAAAAAATAAAGATGGTCGATGAGTATGGTAGGTCTCTAAATGTAATGGAGCCATTAACTAAAAAACCAATCATACCGCCACAACAAGAAATTGAAGCTAATAGTAGAGCTGCAAGCGCTAAGATGAGAGTGGCTCAAAAAAAATAGAGAACAAATCAATGAAAGCAAAAAAGTCAAATCAATTCATTAACTGGATACCATTTGTGGTGCTCATAGGTGTATTGGTTGTGATATACATTGGTAATGTTCATTCTGTTCAGAAAAAAATAAGAACAATCAACAGTCAGCATAAAGAAATAGAAGCACTCAAGCGAGAGTACTATTCAATCAAGAAAAAAAGTCTTTATGAAGGCACTCTTAATCAGGTAATTAAGGACATTGATGGCATTGACATTAAGGATGAGGTTCCTGTTCCTAAAAAAATAGATAACAAGGATGCCTGAGACTGCTCGTAAGAATGAATTGCTCTACAGGGTGTATTTCATCTTGTTCCTTTTTGTGGTTTTTGCCTTAGTTATAGCTTGGAAGCTATTTACCATTTCTATTGTTGAAGGGAAGGATTGGATTAAGAAGAACGAGGATCGCAACATGGTATGGATGGATGTACCCACGCTCAGGGGGAGTATATATGCCGATGACCAGGAATCGCTCTTGGCTACTTCTGTTGAGTTTTTCGATTTGAAGATGGATCCTACAGTTGCAAAAGCGTCATTATTCCATAATGAGATTAATTCCTTGGCAGATTCTCTGGCTGTATACCCTGGTGGGAAGTCCTCTTACGAATGGGCGACATTTATTAAGAATGCAAGAAAAGACGGGAATAGCTATATCCATATTATGTCGAATGTAGATCATTACGGCTTAGAGCGCTTTAGGAATTATCCACTTCTTAAGTACAGTAGGTATAAGGGAGGCCTCATGAAGGAGAAGAAATTCTTGCGCAAGAAACCTTTCTCAGATCTTGCTTCCAGATCGTTAGGGGTTTATCGCGATCAGGGAATGGTAGGCTTAGAGAATGCATTTGATAAAGTGTTAAGAGGAGAGCGGAAGAAAGCCTATATGCAAAAAATGCCTGGACCTATATTCGTGCCAGTGTATGATCCGACAGATTTCGAGATCGTCAAAGGTCAGGATTTGGTGACGACCATCAATGTTCCTATGCAAGATATTGTGCACAATGTGCTCTTAAGTAGTATTGAGGAACATCAGGCAGAAGCAGGAGTAGCCATTCTTATGGAGGTTCGGACTGGTAGAATTAAGGCGATGTCCAATCTGTCTCGCAATAAGGCAGATCAGATTGGGGAGTTTCACAATATGGCAATTGCTCGGCGCTCTGAGCCGGGAAGTACCATCAAGGCAGCAAGTGTATTATCGCTATTGGAAGACAATTTCGCTTCACCTGAAACTATCGTCGATTTCTCAGGTGGAAAGAAAAAATTCTGGGACCAATGGATGTATGACTCAAGTCCCCATGGCATCCCTAAAGGAACACTACAACAAGCATTCGAAAAATCTTCTAACATAGGTATTGCGTCAATAATGCAAGAGAGTTATGGGAGCAAAGAAGATCGCATGTCCTATTATAAGCGATTGATGCAGTTCGGTTTTGGAGATATTACCGGAATCGACTTGGTTGGCGAACAAAAATCATATATCAAGCATCCAGAAAACAACAGAAAGGAATGGTACGGAACCACGGTTCCTTGGATGGCTCATGGATACGAATTGTCTATGACTCCTTTGCAGATTTTAAATTTCTACAATGCCGTAGCGAATGATGGGAAATTGATGAAGCCACAATTGGTTTCAGCGATAAGTTCCAACGAAAAAATCATCAAGCGCTTTGATCCTGTTGTTCGAAAAGAGCGCATTGCATCCAAGACCAATATTCGATTGCTCCAAAATATGATGGAGGGTGTTGTTGAACGAGGAACAGGTAAATCCATCAAATCAGATCTTTACACTTTTGCTGGGAAGACTGGTACAACTAAAGTGAATTATACGAGCGAAGACAATAGTAGTTACAATGCTTCATTTGCAGGATATTGGCCTATTGATGATCCTAAGTATTCGATGATCGTTGTGGTCTATGGACTGAAGGGTAGTAAGTACTATGGTAATGTAGTTGCCGGTCCGGTATTTAAGACAATTATGGATTGGACTTACGCTATAGATCATGAGGATTTTGCCATTCATAGTCGGACTCCCATTCAGCGCGAATCGGATCAATCTTATTATACTGGAGAAGTCTATGGATTTGGTGGAGATTATAATGAAATATTTGCTGACGTCGACGTTGGTTTTGAAGGAGACGGCAGATGGATTAGAGGGGGTCATCAAGAGGATGGAAGTGTGATATCGGCGAAGGCAAAAATATCGACGAAAACAGTTCCGGATTTGGCGGGAATGGGCTTGAGAGATGCAGTTTATGTTCTAGAAAACCTAGGAATGGACGTAAAAGTTGAAGGAACGGGCAAAGTTGTCAAACAATCTATAAATTCTGGAAAAAATATTGACAATCAGGCTATTATACTTTATTTAAATTAATATATTTGTGAAAGCGAACCTTGATAAAGTAATCAGGGAGCTCGATAAAGTTGATAAATCGAGAACGGAAAATGTAGTGATCAATGGAATCACTAATGATTCTCGAAAAGTGAAAAAAGGACACTTATTTGTGGCAATCAGAGGCGAGTCTTTCGATGGTCATAAGTATGTGAATATGGCGATCGAAAAGGGAGCTGTGGCGGTAGTTGTTGATCGTGATTTTAATCAAGAAATGCCGCAATCTGTGGCTATCCTGAAGTGCGAAAACACTAGGATTGCGTATTCTAAAATGTGTTCTAATTGGTTCGAAAGGCCATCCGAAAAACTGATTATTATTGGTGTCACAGGGACTAATGGAAAGACCTCTGTTGCATCATTGTTGAACGGCTTATTCAAAGGAATGGGTTATAAGGTTGGATTGATTTCCACCGTTGAAATATTGATTGGAGATGAGCGCGTTGATGCTCAGATGACAACTCCTGATGCTTATGTATTGCATGACTATTTTAGTCGCATGTACGAAGCAGGCTGCTCTTATGTTTTTATGGAAGTTAGCTCACATGCATTGCATCAATACAGAGTGCAAGATGTAGATTTTGATGTTGCGGTATTTACCAATATTACTCATGATCATCTAGATTATCATGATACATTCAAGAACTATATCGCAGCTAAGAAAATGCTTTTTGACGGACTGAGCAAGGACGCAATTGCTATTGTAAATATTGATGATAGTAATGGTCCTACAATGACGCAAAACACCGATGCAAAAGTCTTGACTTATGGATTGAGGTCCTTTGCGGATTATAAAGCCAAAGTCTTGTCATCTGGGGCAGAAAGTATGCTGGTAAGTATAAACGATGTGCAGTTTTATACTCGGCTTGTTGGTCGGTTTAATGTGTACAATCTGACTGCTGTATACGGTGTTGTTGAGCAATTGCTCGATGTCGATCAGATGGAGTTGTTAGAGAGTTTGAGCGCTATCACGCCGCCTAAAGGCAGGATGGAAGTAGTGCATCAACGGCCTTATGTAATAGTAGATTATGCCCATACTCCAGATGCATTGGACAATGTGCTTAAGTCCGTACGTGCTGATTACAAGGGTAAGACTATCGTTGTTGTTGGATGTGGAGGAGACCGTGATCGAGTTAAGAGGCCTTTGATGGCTCAGATAGCAGTATCATATTGTGATTATGTGGTGCTGACATCTGATAATCCACGATCAGAAGATCCTCAATCAATAATTGATGACATGATTGATGGAGTAGCTGTGAGCAATAAAAATAAGTTGTTATCTATGACTGATAGGTCTATGGCGATAAAAACTGCCATTATGCTTGCAGGACGAGAGGATGTTGTGATTATTGCTGGCAAAGGACATGAGACTTACCAGGAGATAGGAGGAGTGAAGCATTATTTCAGCGATCAAGAAACAGTAAAAGATATTTTATCTAAAGACATATAAGATTAGGTTCTATTATCATTCTCAGGTTGGTTTTAACAGTTGCAGTGGTGTGCCGAAAAAAGTTTCGGACCCACTGCTTTTTTGTTTTGGTTTAAGGCTGTTGATAATAGATCAATATTGAAAGAAGAAGCTTTAAGATGCTTTACGATTTAATCCAATATTTTGATCAAAGTGTTACACTGCCTGGCGCACGATTGTTCCAGTATGTCAGTTTTAGGTCTGCAATGGCAATAATTACGTCACTGCTAATATCAATAGTATGGGGCAATCGGATCATTAATAAACTAAGATCATTACAGATTGGCGAGAGTATCCGAGACCTTGGTTTAGAAGGGCAGAAAGAAAAAGAAGGAACGCCAACGATGGGGGGTATAATCATTGTACTGGCTATCGTAATACCTTGCCTATTATTCACATCACTTACTAACATCTACATTCAGATATTACTTGTCTCAGTACTGTGGATGGCTTTTGTGGGCGGTGTTGACGACTATATTAAAGTATTTAAGAAGGATAAAGGCGGACTTAGTAGTAGGTTTAAAATAATGGGCCAAGTAGTGCTTGGCATATTCATAGGCTTGACGATGTTCTTTCATGATGATGTAGTAATACGGGTACCACTTGATGAAGCCAGGGCTCAGAACTATCCTATCGTTAACCAGATATCTATAGAGCAGAATTCTGGAGAAACCAAAGAGTATGCCTATGTCAAGACGGGCTTAACTAACTTTCCATTCTTCAAAAATAATAACTTGAACTACCGAGAGCTTGCATCCTTTGCTGGACATAATGCCGATAAGATCTATTGGATATTCTTTATTCCATTTGTCATATTTATAATAACAGCAGTAAGTAATGCTGCGAATCTCACCGACGGCATCGATGGCTTGGCAGCTGGAATATCTGCGATTATTGCCATTTCTTTGGCAATATTCGCATACGTATCGAGTAACTCGTTGTTTGCTGATTACCTGAACATTATGTTTTTGCCACAGTCTCAGGAGGTGGTGATTTTTACTGCGGCATTGATCGGTGCTTGTGTGGGTTTTCTTTGGTACAATTCATATCCGGCAAGAGTCTTCATGGGCGATACGGGCAGCTTAGCACTCGGAGGTGTTATTGCAACACTATGTGTAATCCTGAGGAAGGAAGTTATGATTCCATTGATCTGTGGAGTGTTCTTCATTGAAGCTCTCTCAGTAACTCTGCAGGTTTCGTATTTCAAGTATACCAAGCGTAAGTTTGGTGAAGGACGCCGCATATTCAGGATGTCGCCATTGCACCATCACTATCAAAAGATGGGCATGCACGAATCTAAGATTGTAACTCGATTTTGGATTGTAGGTGTTATCCTCGCCATACTGGCCATTGTTACACTTAAGATCCGATAAATGGCATACGACCTGGGAATATTAGGTGGTGGCGCAAGCGGTTTTGGAGCTGCTATGTTGGCGCACAGTAGAGGTGTGTCGGTATTTCTAAGTGAATATGGTGAGCTTGGGGCAGCTAGCCGTAAGTCACTAAGAGATCAGGATATTAAGTTCGAAGAAGGGGGACATTCTATTGATCAGTTATCTGCATGTCATACTCTTGTTAAGAGTCCAGGGATTCCTCAGGAGGCTAAAGCAGTTCAACAATTGAGGCAAGAGAACGTAGCAATAATTTCTGAGATAGAGTTAGCGAGTAGATACCTGCCAGATAACGCCAAGATGATTGCGATAACGGGCTCTAATGGTAAAACAACTACTACCAACCTGATTCACCATCTACTCATAACGGCCGGCTATAGAGCCTTAAAGGGAGGGAATTTAGGCCCATCTTTTAGCAGTTTGTTGATGGATGACCCTGTGGATTATTATGTGATTGAAGTAAGTAGTTTTCAGCTTGAAGATATCAATAGTTTTAGACCAGACCTTGCATTATTACTCAACATTACTCCAGATCATTTAGATCGATATAATTATGATTTTGCAGAGTATGCTGACACTAAGATGAAGATCAAGTTATACCAGAGGGATCAGGATGTTTTTATTTACAATGCTGATAATCAGGCAATTGTAGATCGTATGGATTTCAATAACCCACACATGACTCACATGGCTATCTCTTATGATGACAGACATCCACCAATTAACAATGCATATCTGAGCGGTGACCATAATCGAATGAATGCGACGTTCGCAATTCGTGCTGTTCAACAGCTGGGTGTATCAGATAAATATGTGGATGCAGGGTTGAAAAGCTTTGTGAATGACGATCACCGGATGCAACCTGTTGCGTCAATAGATGGTGTCAATTGGATAAATGATAGCAAGGCCACTAATGTTGATTCCACTCGATATGCTTTGATGGCAATTGCTGACAATATAGTTTGGATTGTTGGCGGTGTAGACAAGGGTAACGACTATGACTTACTCAAAGAACTGGTACAAGACCGAGTAAAGCACGTGATCGCTCTAGGCATAGATAATTCTAAGATTGATGCCGCATTTGGGGCTATAGCTACGCTAAGTTCTACAGACTCTATGGAAGCAGCAATCACAGTTGCAGAACAAATAGCAGAGCATGGGGATACAGTTTTATTATCGCCAGCATGTGCGAGTTTTGATCTATTTGACAACTATATGGACCGAGGTGAGCAGTTCATTGCTCATGTAATACAACTGAGGAATACTAAAAAAAATTAGATGATGAGGACAATTACAGAATTATATGATAACCTGCGTGGTGATAAGATCATCTGGCTTATTGTAGGATTATTGGGGCTATTCTCAATACTGGCAGTTTATAGCGCCACGGGTAGTATGGCATTTAGCCAGAGAGATGGAAATACAGAGTACTACTTGATCCAGCAGATCGCTTTTATCATTGTTGGTTGTGGAGTGATGTATTTATGCTACAACCTGCATTATATGCAGTACTCCAAATGGGCACCGTATCTACTACTACCAACCTTGATTTTGCTACTATGGACAATATTTTTTGGTACAGAGATTAACGAGGCTCGTCGTTGGATATCGATTCCTTGGATAGATAAAACTATACAAACCTCAGATCTTGCCAAGCTGACTTTAATCTTATTTATAGCACGGTCGCTTTCTATTCGTCAGGACGTTATAAAGGACTTTAAAACTGGTTTTTTACCAGTGTTGCTAGCAGTATCACTCACTTGTCTATTGATTGTGCCAGCAGATCTATCAACAGCAGCTCTGCTCTTTCTGACCTGTATCCTGATGATGTTTATTGGCCGAGTAAATATGAAGTACATCTTTGTATTATTCTTGTTTGGCGCACTGGGTATGGCCTTCATATATGGGCTCGGCACCATTTTTCCAGAGATGATCAGGATTGAGACATGGACGTCTCGGATTAACGACTTTTTATTTACTGACGGTGGGTATCAGATTGAACAGTCCAAGATTGCCATTGCCAATGGAGGGTGGTTTGGTGTAGGCCCAGGTGATAGCTTTCAGAAAAACTATTTGCCATATCCTTATGCCGATTTTATTTACTCCATTATCTGCGAGGAGTATGGCATTATAGGTGCTCTTTTTATCCTTGGCCTTTACTTATGGTTATTGGTGAGATGTATCGGCATAGTAACAAGATGCCCGAAAGCCTTTGGTGCCATACTCGCTATGGGGCTATGTTTGAATTTGGTGATTCAGGCCTTTGCTAATATCGCCGTCTCTGTCCATTTGTTGCCTGTTACTGGGTTGACTCTACCTCTTGTATCAATGGGAGGAACTTCTATGATATTCACTTGTATGTCTTTGGGTATCATCCTAAGTGTCAGTCGGTATGTCGAAGAGGCCGAGGAGAAGCGCATGGAGTTATTAGAAATAGAAGTCCGAGATGCGCATAGTTTTTAGTGGCGGGGGAACTGGGGGACATATATTTCCAGCTGTAGCGGTTGCACAAGAAGTGCGCCGAAGGTATCCCGATGCAGAGATTTTATTTATTGGTGCTAAGGGAAAGATGGAAATGACCAAAGTTCCTAAGGCAGGATTTGAAATTAAAGGGCTATGGATCTCAGGCCTGCAACGTCAGTTGACACTGAGGAATATTCTGTTTCCTATCAAGTTGTTTTGGAGTTTGTTTTCGGCGTATTTCATCCTCAAGCGCTTTCGGCCGAATGTTGCAGCGGGATTTGGAGGGTATGCCAGCGGTGCAGCTCTATATATGGCAACTCTTATGAAGACGCCGACACTGATCCAAGAGCAAAACTCTTACCCCGGCATCACCAACAAGATATTGGCTAATCGCGTGCACCGTATCGCCGTAGCTTATGATAAAGCGCGACAGTACTTTCCTAAAAGACATACACTACTTACTGGCAATCCAATCAGAAGTCAGTTACTTCAGAGAGCATCTAAAGAACGAGGAATAGCTCATTTTAAATTAGATATTAAGAAGAAGACTGTTCTCATAATCGGTGGGAGCCTAGGAGCACGGACACTTAATCGAGGCCTAAGAGATAACCATGAATCTCTCAAGCACTATAGCGACACTCAGTATATCTGGCAGTGTGGGCAGTTATATATAGATGAGTATCAGTCATGCGAATCTGCTCAATTGCCACATGTACATATCATGTCGTTTATTGATGATATGATGATGGCATATGCAGCTGCAGATGTCGTGATCAGTAGAGCGGGGGCATTATCTGTATCTGAGTTATGCATCCAGCAGAAGACAACTGTCCTGGTGCCATCACCTAATGTGGCCGAGGATCATCAAACTAAGAATGCCATGGCGCTCGTCGAGCAAGATGCGGCAATCATGATTGAAGACAAGAACTTCTCAGAGCAATTCTTAGAAGTGGTAAAGGAGTTAGTGTCCAATGAAGAAAGAAGAAAGCTTCTAGAACAAAATATTTCTGCAATGGCATATCCTAAGGCAGTCGAGTTAATAGCAGATGAACTCATAAAGCTCGCCCAAGGATGATAACCATTAATACTGCATATTTTATTGGAATTGGAGGTATAGGGATGAGTGCCGTAGCGAGGTATCTTCAACAGAATGGAGTCGTCGTATCTGGGTATGATCGCGATGATACTCCGCTCATCAGAGAACTGAGATCTGAAGGGATCACAGTATATAATTATGAGGATGTAGATCATGTAAGTGGAGCTATTGACATGGTAATCTATACGCCAGCTATACCAGAGACCCACAAAGAGTTGAGTTATTGCCGTGAACATAAGCTTCCGCTTTACAAGAGATCAGAGGCGCTTAAGATCATTCTATCAGATCAACAAGTCATCGCTGTTGCGGGAACACATGGTAAGACTTCTACAAGTGCCATCTTATCACATCTGTTATATCATGCCGGCACGGAGATGACAGGATTTGTAGGAGGTATAATTAAAGGTTATGAGAGCAACTTCCTTCACACTGGCAATGACTGGGTGGTCGTTGAGGCTGACGAATATGACAGGTCTTTTTTGCGCTTGTTCCCGACCATTGCCATTATTCAGGCGATGGATGCCGATCATCTCGATGTATACGGTGATCGACAAGCTTTGGTAGATTCATTTAGGCAGTTCACGCTACAGATACAATCGGGTGGCAGCCTCTGGGTGCGTGATGACATTACTGACTTCTGGAATGATGCTATGTGGCTCGAAGACCTGAGAGGCCAGAACATCTCAGTGCATAGTTTCGGTTATGGTGATGAAGCATTGAGTTATAGCACGCAATCTATGACTTGTGACCGAGGGAGAATGCGTTTTACCTTCGGACAGGACGGAGCCTCTGGGCAGATTGATTTACCGGGTCTGCACAATTTATATAATACCACTGCAGCCTTAGCTGTGTGTTCGTCTATAGGCATAGCAGATGAGGTGTTGGCACAAGGCATAAGCAGCTTTGAGGGAATTCGACGCCGCTATGATATCGTCTATAGATCAGAAGAACTAGTTGTCATTGATGATTATGCGCATCACCCAGCCGAGATTGCCGCTGCGATAAAAGCTACACGTGATAATTTCCCCAATAACAGACTGTCCGTGGTCTTTCAGCCACATCTGTTCTCACGGACATACGATTTTCATGTAGAGTTTGCACAGTCTCTCGATGCAGCAGATGACGTGACACTATTGCCCATTTATCCCGCCCGAGAGCTTCCTCGAATAGGGGTGTCTTCTGCTTTAATATATGATCTGATTACTCTGGATGACAAATCTATGATGACAATGTCTGAATGGGTCGAAAACTGGGATAAACAGCACTATGAGGTCTTATTGATGCTTGGTGCAGGTGATATCAGCAAACTAATTCCCAAAATCTTGAATATGCTACAATAAATGTTTAATATTAAAGAAAATTTTAATATGTTCGCATTTGGGCGAGTAGGATGGAATCTTGCTATTGTTGCCCTGTTGGTTGTTTGGGGTATAGCCATCCAGCAAACCAACAACAAAACTATTCAAGATATTCAGATCGATGTTGATAGCATCGAGGGGATGCGAGACTTGATAGTTAAAGACGAGATGATTGATGTCTTAAACGATGTTTCTGCAGTCAATATAAAGACTGCGACCATCAAAAAATTGGACATCAGACAAATCGAAGCGGCTATAAAAGATGATAATAGAGTCCACGATGCAGATATATACATAGATGCACAGCATACACTACATGTAGACATCGAGCAGCGACGTCCGATACTGCGATTTAAAGGGGTCAACGGTCAGGACTATTATCTCGATCAAGGAGGCTCCTACGTGAGCAAATCGCAGTACAGGGCAGTAAGAGTACCCATCGTAACTGGATACTTCAACAAATACCAACCGAGCTGGAAAGTAAATGACGACAATAGGATACATAAAGCCTATGAGATTGGATCACTCATCAATAAAGATGATTTTCTCAGGTCACTAATAGAGCAGATTCATTTTGAGCGATCAGGACGAATTGTGCTTGTTCCTAAAGTCGGAGAACACAAGATAGTATTAGACTATATGGATTACCTCGAAAGAAAATTATCCTATAATCTAAAGAAATTTTATAAGCGAATGGCCAAAGATAATATGTGGGATAAGTACGACGAACTTGATATTTCCTATAAGAATCAGGTAGTAGGTCGAACACTTGAACCACAGCCATAAAAAATGAAATGATGAAAACTGAGTCTACATATGACCCGAAGGACATTGTCATAGCGATTGATATCGGTACGACCAAGGTATGTGCTATAGCTGGGTGTAGAAATGAATACGACAAGATCGATATAATCGGAGTAGGTACAGTTGCTTCCGAGGGCGTTTCTCGTGGTGTTGTTTCCAATATAGATAAGACGGTCAAAGCGATTAGCGATGCTATCGAAATTGCCGAGCGCAATGCAGGTATGAAGTTTCATGACATTCATGTAGGTATTGCGGGACAACATATCAAGAGCTTACATCACAGAGGCTTATTAGTACGGAGTGATGTGACATCTGAAATCAGTGTCGAAGATGTAGATAAGCTCATTAATGATATGTACCGATTGGTGCTGCCGCCAGGCGATAAAATATTGCATGTTATTCCACAAGAATTTTCTGTAGATGATGAGAGAGATATCATTGATCCAGTAGGTATGTCCGGCGTTAGATTAGAAGCTAACTTTCATATTATTACTGGTCAGATCTCTGCTTCTAAGAATATCATGCGCTGCGTTGAGAAGGTAGGCCTCAATGTAGTTGACATAACTCTAGAGCCTATTGCATCTGCCTCAGCGGTGCTCTCTGATGAGGAGAAAGAAGCTGGGGTAGCCCTGATAGACATTGGGGGAGGAACTACTGATATTACTATATTCAAAGACGGTATCATACGGCATACAGCTGTGATACCATTTGGAGGTAATGTGATCACTAAGGATATCCAAGAAGGGTGTACCGTAATGCATGACCAAGCTGAAAAGTTGAAAGTGAGATTTGGTTCGGCCTTGGCAGAGGAAATCTACGACAACAGAATAATAACAATCCCAGGTCTGAGAGGCCGTGAGCATAAGGAGATTTCTGAAAAGAACCTGGCTCGTATTATTCAAGCACGTGTTGAGGAGATATTTGATTATGTATTCTGGGAAATCCGTCGATCGGGATTTGAAAAGAAATTGATAGCGGGTCTGGTACTTACCGGTGGTGGATCATTGCTGAAGCATATCAACCTACTAGCCGAATATCATACTGGAATGAACTGTCGTAAAGGCCAACCTATCGAGCATTTAGCTCATGGCTACAGCAGTGCATTGGCAAGTCCAATATATGCTACAGGAATAGGTCTCTTGATTCATGCAATTAACAATGAGGAGATCAAAAAACAAATTGAAACAACTGAAGAAGCAGTTCTGAATGGTGAAGACTCACCAGTGAATATGGGTAGAGAACAAGAGAATAAGTGGATCAAAAAGATTTTTACCTATACCAAGGAGTTTTTTGAAGCAGCTCCTGACACTGACTTTTAATTGACTTTATTAAAAATGATGAAATATGTCCTTGGAGTTTGATTTTAAGAAACGAGACGGCTCGATTATTAAAGTAATTGGTGTTGGAGGTGGCGGCGGTAACGCTGTTGCAAGTATGTTCAAACAAGGTATAACTGGTGTTGATTTTGCAGTATGTAATACGGACATTCAAGCACTTGAGAATAGTCCTGTAGAAACTCAGATACAGCTCGGACCCAACTTGACTGATGGCCGAGGCGCTGGTTCTAAACCAGAGGTTGGCAAGCAGGCATGTATGGAATCGATTGACGACATCAAGAGATTCCTCGATGATGGTACTAAGATGGTATTCATCACCGCTGGAATGGGTGGTGGTACTGGAACTGGTGCTGCTCCTGTGGTGGCTAAGGCAGCTAAAGAAATGGGTATTCTCACAGTTGCAATCGTTACGCTTCCATTCAAATTTGAAGGTAACCGCAGACAGCGTTATGCGCTCGAAGGACTCGAGGAATTGAAGTCTAATGTTGATGCATATCTGACGATATCTAACGATCGCTTAAGCGAAATTTATGGTAATCTCAAGCTATCTGAGGCTTTTGGCGAAGCAGATAATATATTAACCACTGCAGCCAAGGGCATTGCCGAGATTATTACTGTACCAGGATATATCAATGTAGATTTTGAAGATGTCAATACGGTAATGAGAGGATCGGGCATCTCAATTATGGGTAGCGGGCTTGCCGAAGGAGAGGAGCGTGCTCGTAGAGCGATTAATGAGGCAATGAATTCTCCATTACTAGAGGATAATGACATCCGAGGAGCGCAGCATATATTGCTCAATATCACCTCCGGTAAAAAAGAGGTGACCATGCAGGAGGTTGCAGAGATTACGGATTATGTACAAGAAGAAGCGGGATATGGTACCAACATCATCTGGGGGAATTGTCATGATGACAGCCTGGGAGAGCAGCTATGTGTAACATTGATAGCAACTGGATTTAGAGCTAATTCTACAGCTACTGATACGACGAAAACTAAAGAGACTAAAGTGCGTGTGCCACTGGATGAGTCGCAAGAATGGACAGAGTCTAATGGTATATCAGTCGGCGCTATTGAAGGTGAGGACACTCATACATTTGACTTTGAAGAAGATGATGTTCGTCAGACTATTGAAGCCCTGAATAACTCCTATTCACTAGATAATACAGTCGAGGCAGCAAAACCAGAAAACACATCATTTTCTGATGAAGAGAAGGAGCGATTCAGAAAGCTTGAAGACGCACGACGGAGCTATATGCGTAATACTATAGCGCCGAGTTTTGACAATCCTCAGGCCATTAATGACATGGAAAATGAGCCTGCTTATAAGCGTAGAAGAGTAAATCTTGATGATGTCGAGGCAGCTCGTGATGCGAGGAGATTATCTTCATTTTCGGTCGGGCCAGATGGCGAACGACCCTTAGAAAAAACTAATAATTCTTTTCTACATGAAAATGTAGATTAAAATTGTGCAAATAATATATTAAAAAATATAATATGTGTATATTCACATATTATCAGACGATTACACATTCAATAATGATTGAATATAAAAATTAAACTCTGATTTTAGTACAGACTGCATAGGCAGTTAATGATAGACGAAAACGTACCCTTTTTATCTACTATCATACGAAGGAAAAGCTGTGACTAAGATCGACTGGCATGTCAATGTGATTTCTGTTGATTACGATGTGCCATGTTTATGGGCTAATGATGGATTTCGTCTTTTTATTATAATCTTTTCCTTTTTATGAGATTGGTTTATTAAAAAGTTGCCTCGGCTTTCCGCCGAGGTTTTTTTATGATAAATAATTGTTATAGCCTCAGGTATCCTTTATAAGCGTGGATGTAATGTCGTACCTTAAGTGGAACACTGAACACATTTCGACTCTCATGAAGGTCCTAAGTACACTCATATTGCTATTCGCAATTCACTATTGCAGTCAAGCTCAAAATCATCCTTACTCACCTAAGTTTTCTCATGAAATCGAGAAGGATCTTGCAGACGGTAAAATCTATGAGTCTCGGGCAGCCTTGCTCTCCTCTCTCATAGGAGACTATCGGGGGTCTACATCATACAGCGATGTAGATGTGTCCTGGGGTGTTGACTCACTCAATCTTGGTGGCCTGAGTATACAGAGTGCATTGCCCCTCATAGTCCAATCTGCGAGAAATCACAGAATCGTAATTATCAGCGAAAATCATGCTAAGCCTCAACATAGAATATTTGCATTGGACCTTATTACCGAATTGGCTAAGATAGGATATGGACACCTTGGTATGGAGACCTTGTCTAGCTATCCGGACAACACTTTAGCTGACACCATGCTTCATGACAGAGGATATCCTCTTAATCATCCTATTACAGGGACCTATACGCTAGAGCCACAGATGGGAAACATCGTAAGAAAGGCACTCAATTTTGATTACCGGCTATTTCCGTATGAGCGGAATACAAGAGGAGGCGAGAAGGGTAGAGAAGAGGTTCAAGCAGACAACATCGCAGCATATCTGAATGATAATCCAGAAGCTAAATTGGTTATCCTGTGCGGTTTTCATCATGCAATAGAGTCCGATCTAAAGAAGAATTCTGAGTCACTATGGATGGCTAGTTACTTAAAAGCCAAGACCGGTTTGGATCCGCTAACGATATACCAAGACAATTTCACAGAGAAGTTTATAAACAATGAACACCCATTAATCAGGCATGTCAATGTAACCACTCCTTCAGTGTTTACAGATGCCAATAGCTCACTCGTAGCTATAACTCCTCATGTAGATGTCGAAGTCCTTCATCCAAGAACTGTCTATAACAATGGGCGTCCTAACTGGATGTATCATAATGGTCAGCGTCAGGCTTTAGAAATCAATAAAGACGGAATTACTGATTATCCTGTCTTGGTTGCGGCATTCCCTATAGGCGAAACTGATTCGGTGCCAGTAGATCGAATAGAACTGAAGTATCAGAATGATAATAAAGTACTGGTACTCTCACCGGGTAAGTATCGAATAGAGATTTATGATGGCACCGACATCACTACTATAGAGCAAGAAGTGAAGTGATAGGTCCTACTATTTAGTCTCGATCAAGTCTAATACATCGGAGTATTTCTGACCTGTATCCAGATTAAAGAGATGGACGAAGTATCTACCTGTTTTTACATTCCACAGGTTAATAGTGTTGAAAAAATCCAGTTCTTCGTCGATGTGATACAGCTTCTGACCATTTTCTGAGAAGATGCGGAGAGAGTATTTGCCCGGTTTTATATTACTGATGTCGAGTTGATTATGGGTTCCCCGAAGAGTGGTGATACGTGGATCAAAGTCCTTAATTGCATTAGCAGTATTAAGGAATGCATAGTCGTGATTCTCAGCAGTAGAGATATCGTTTTTGCAATACATACGATCAGCTAATGTGTGATCGAGGATGAATGGGTTTACCTTGTTATCCTGGTGCAAGGCGATTCTCCTATTTTTAGTACGCTCGGATTTATCTACTGCATCTGACCTATGCCATTCACATAAATCGGTTCTCATACTATCAAAGTATTGCGCATCTGTTTCAATTGCTGCATCACGATACATGGTATAGAAATAGAATATCGACCTTGCCACATCACCCTTGAGATGTTCTGCTGGCTCAATCCAGAGCTCCCGAGAATCAGGTCTATAAAATTCGTTATAGTCTACTATGGTCTCATTTGATAGATATTTGGTACTCTTAAACTCACGATCATTGCTAATCCAGTGTTCTGTAGTTTGATCAGGTATATTTTTATATAAGACCGTACGATGACGAGATAGGATATCTCCTCTTATTGGGATGAGATTATACAGATCAGAATATGCATTACCATAGGATGCTTTAGCTCCCTTGGACTGGGGATAAATATGATCAATATGAACAGCCTTTCTGCCTGAGCTTGCTTGGCTTAGATAGTATGCTGGATACTTCTCATCTATAGGTACTTCAAAATCAGTCTCTGTATAAAAGGTCCTGACACGATGATTATTGTTGAAGACATCCGTCAGCATTATATGCTTAGCTCGTGGTAATACTTCAACAAACTTTGGCTTGTAATTCGCAATGACTTCTGCTTCCAGTGCGCTGCCCGAGAGATCTGTGAAAAGGGATGCCTGACCACCTAAATAGGAAGATAGACCTATAGCAATGATAGATAGTAAGACCCGATTCATATATCGAATATAATAAGCACTACGTGTTCTCAAAAATGAAATCGACGATTATCTTAAAAAATGTCCTATACTAAAAATCAAAATGTATTAATGCCACGATATTAGCGCTTTAGACCTTGTACTATGCTTATATTTGTTAAATCCATCTATAAACCACAGTAGATAAGGTCTCCACTCAATTTATCCGTGGTAATAGACTAACACAACAGTAGATGCCTACTAATAAACATGCAATTATCAGATATCGAACCATTGATCGGTGTCTGCGTGATCGCAATGGTCGGTGGGATTGGCGTACCCTCGCTGAGGAATGTGCCCGAGAGATTGGTATTGTCACTGGTATGGAGATAAATCTATCAGAACGCACAATCAAAGGTGATCTTGCTGTCATGCGCAATAATGACATATTGGGTTATTATGCGCCGATAGATTACGATCGTAAAGAAAAGTCATATTACTATACGGATCCGCGATATGCAATTAGTGAAGTTGTAATTAATAAAGAAGACAAGTCTCAACTGAACCAAGCTTTAGAAATATTAAAGCAGTTCGGTGGACTCTCAGATATAATGGGTGTACAATCAATTATCACCAAGTTGCAACATACGATAGACAATAGGGTAGATCGGGCTGAGTCTATTATTCACTTTGACCATCCTCTTGATGCACCTGGGCAGGAGTGGTTGTATCACCTCTACAATTGTATCAGTAAGAAACAGACTGTAAGCATCATCTATCAACCTTTTGGCCGTAAGCGCAGTAATCACCTCATGAGTCCATATCTGCTAAAGGAGTTCCAAAAGCGTTGGTACCTGATCGGCTACCATCATGATAAGGAACAAATTAGAACATTAGCGCTTGATCGGATATATGAAGTTATAGACAGCATGACTGCCTATATATATGATGAGGGCTTCAATGCTGCCACATATTTTAGTGATGTTATAGGATTGACGATTGCGCCAGGTTCAGAACCAGAGCGTATCTTGATCAGAGCAACTGGCTTGCAGATTCAATACTTTAAAACTCGTCCGATGCACTCCTCACAGACATTGATCGAGGAACAACATGACTATGCGATCTTTAGCCTACACGTCATTATTAATTTTGAGTTGGTGAGTGAATTATGCTCTTACAGGAAGGGTGTCGAAGTGATAGAACCACAGTCGTTACGACAAGAGATGAGGGAGGTCATTCGAAATATGGGTAAACACTACAGCTAATTAAGGTGATACCCTAATACCACGATTGTATCCCTATGTTACTTTTATTCAGATGATTATACATTATGTTTATTTATCATGCATAATCACTACACGATAGCACATATATTGCATCACAACAAATCATCCCAACAATGACACATCAGACTAACAATATCCTACATAACCTAATACTCGTCGATGAAAGCGCCTCAATGCAGAAGATGAAATCTACAGTTGTCCAAAGCATTAATGATACCATCCTAACAATTCAGAACCATCACAGTCCCGATGATGCATTGGGTCAGCGTCAGAAGATCTCACTATTTTCTTTTAACGGCCTTGGAACCAAGATGCATCGCTACAATCAAGATGCAGATGAGATTGAACCATTATCATCTAAAGAGTATAATCCAAACTCTACGACTCCTCTATTAGACTGTTTGGGTTCTTCGATCGGAATGTTGCGATCCGCCCAACTGAGTACTGATGAAAAGGTGATGGTAACTATCATCTCGGATGGAGTAGAGAACGGTTCTAAGAAGTACTGTATCAATGCTATACGGCGGTTGATAGATTGTGTGAAGGGCCAAGGGTGGATATTTAATTATATAGGAGCACATGAGGGTGTAGCACACTTCTGCAAGTCATTGAACATCACGAACTACTATCAACTCAGTGAAGAAGCCTTGGATAAGCCGCAGATTGGGCGAAGTATGTTGTCGGCAATAGCTCGTAAATCATATAATAGCATTAGTGAAAAATTAATAAGAGCATAAGTTTTTGAATATTGTAGATTGACATATTCGTCTTATCTTAGGTATATTGATCAGTATCACAAGCATCACCCAACTTTAGAATGAAATGTTTAGTTAAACTACTCTTTGTTTTACTATTTACCACCACAGTCTCTGATGCACAAGAATCTGCCGCTGAGCGATTGGCTAAGGCAATTAACCAAGTTATTGAAGACGGCAACTCAGTCGGAATCGCAGCAGGCGTACTAAAAGATACTGTTAGCTGGTTTCATGGAGCAGGAGTCAGAGACCTAAGAACTAATGACCCTTTCACAGAGCACACGATTGCCAGGATCGCATCTATTGCCAAGCCCATGACTGCTATAGCAGCGATGCAGCTTGCAGAACGAGGCAAATTGAGTTTGGAGGATCCAATTGGGAAGTATATACCCGAGATTAAAAATAAAAAACTCATCAATGCTAAGGTGAAGCACTTGTTACATCAGACCTCTGGCGTCAAGGCCTACAAGAATAAGAAAGAGGCGCAGAATACTTCTAACTATCCTACGCATCTCGATGCTGCCAAGTTATTTATGAATCGGAAGTTGCTCTTTGAGCCAGGAGAAGGATTTAGATATTCGACTTATAACTACACCTTGTTATCAATTATAATAGAGCGAGCATCGGGACAGCCTTATGAGGCATATATGAAAGAACATATATTCGGCATAGCTGGTATGTCTTCTACGTCGGTAGAATTATTTGGTAATTATCCAGAAGCTAAGTCAAGTGTATATACTGAAGACAATGGCACTTTTAAGCAGATAACTGATAGTAACCTCAGTGATCGAGTGGGAGGCGGCGGGATACAATCCACAGTTCATGATATATTATTATTTGCCAAAGCTGTGAACAATAATCTGTTGATTTCTGAAGATTCCTTCATGCTTATGATACAAGATAGTGGGATGAAGAAGGAAGGCAACCCATATGGCATGGGCTGGTTTCTATACGGAGAAAGCGCTAATAGTGGACCTGTTATCGGTCATACAGGGGGCCAGGTCGGATGTACTGCAATGCTAATAATTATTCCTGGTGCTCAAGCAGCAACGGTGGTCATCACCAATGTTGACGGTGTTTCAAGTGTTAATCAAATCGCTAATGATTTATTTACAGTAGTAGCAGAGCTTAAGTATTAAGCTACTACACTTCAGGTGATAAGACGGTCAGATTTTATGAGATGTTCAGATCACAATTGATTTCGGTGTCATCCATATTCGCGCCCATATGCCGATAAAATTCTTGCGCATGTTTATTCCATTTGGATACTTGCCACTTCACTTTTTTAC
The DNA here is from genome assembly GCA_964489125.1 of uncultured Saprospiraceae bacterium. Lineage (GTDB taxonomy): Bacteria > Bacteroidota > Bacteroidia > Chitinophagales > Saprospiraceae > GYS-P2D. Next base: position 23,490 of record CAZAXY010000002.1, on the reverse strand, counting down.
ACTGCGTAGCTTTGGCTTCTTGGATGATCGTATCAAGGAGCTGCTTACCTATGCCCATAATTCTGAACTCAGCTGTGACATATAAGTCCTCTATATAAAGAGATTTACCACTCCATGAGGAGTAAGCAGAATAATAGATTGTATAGCCTACAATGGAAGAGTCGGCAAGAGCGACATAACATCTAAAGTGCTCTAGATCCTGCCTAAGCTGTTCGACAGTATTGGTCATGCTGTCAGGATGCTTTTGGAATAAGGCAAACTCTTTTAGTAGCTCTACAAGAGCTTCGATGTCTTTATCTTGTAATGGTCTGATTTCTATACTCCTCATATCATGCAGCTCATGGGAATAAAAAAGCCAAGACGTTGATTCGTCTTGGCTTCTACTTCTATTTGAATTTTTTATTAGCCACAATTCAAATTGACAAGATTCGTTTCTGCGATGCTAATATTATTCATGAATTGACTGAGTTGATCTGGATCAACACAATCTAACACATCATTTGCTTCGTCAATGAGATCTTCAGTTATACTTCTTAAATCATTGCATAGTGTTTGATCACTGGCAAACTGGACACCAAGTGCATTTGCTTCACTCTGTATTCTGTTAAACTCATCAAATACTCCAGGGTCTTCACAATCTGCACCACCACCGCAAGATGCGATTGTTAGTAGACTTGCAAGGAGAATTGAGAACAACGAAATCCTTTTATTACTCATAGTTATGTGTTTATTCAAAAGTAAGCAATTTGAGAGCAGCAAAACACATTATATATGTTAATTAGGACTTATATGTTCTGTGTGAAGAATATCATATAGACAGAATTATAATGAATTCATTAGTGTGCTTATTAGAACAGCTATATAATTACTCTCTTTTAAATATGCTATTCAGTTGCGCTATTTACTTAATAGCATCCAAGAATGGTTTCATCTCCAGCAGCACTATGTCATCACGCTTGCCCAGCTGACGTAAGAACCATCCTTTGTGTCCAGCGCCATAGACGATCAACATTCGCTTGCCTTCATACCTATGTTTTTCAAGAGCTTTTTCAATGTTCCAGTAATGAGCGATGTTGATGTTGTCCCATCCTCCCAAACCAAGTTCTACGTTAAACAAACGATTATATTCTTGTAGGAAGACATCTTGAATGTCGTCATACTCGGCAGTATGGATAAAGTAAGGGTCGTTAATTTTGTTAGTGGCCTGATATAGTGAGTCAGACTTTCGGTTAGCACTAGTATAGGCTTTCCAATCATCAACACGACTAGGATCTTGACTTATCGCGGTGAGTTTATCAGAACGCTCCTTCGCCATTGGCCTAGTCCATCCCGCTGTCGGAATAATTTCAAAATCCATTGTTTTCGTCAGCGGAAAGATCACATTAGTATACTCTGGAAATCTCATCACTCGAGGTTCAGAGATCGTATCATCACGCATAAAGCCTTCCATAGCCGCTTGCATCCTGTCTGGAGGTATTTCTGCAAGTACGTAATCTGGTCCAATCTCGATAAACAACTTTTCAAGATATGCCGTATGGTAGATACTATCGGTCAGATGCCCACTGTGTATAGCGCCCAATACTAGCACTTCGTTTAGTTTTTTTGATGGGGTAGGGGGGTGACAACTGAAAAGTATTAGTGCGCTTAATAATATTAGTATGTAGCCATTTTTATGGTTCATGAATATGTGATTCTGTTCATTAAATTTTAGAATTAGCAGGAAAAAGATTCGGGTCTATAGCCTACTGCACGGGAGAGAAGATTCATTGCCGCTAGATTGCACCTAAGTTCTAAAATGTCCCTGAATCTACGTCTTTAATAAAGTTGATTACTGCTGGAAAAAACGTATCTGGGTCATCAAATTGCGAGAGGTGACTACCATTAGTAGTGACACTTCTACCATTCTGTACTTCCGTAGCCATCCACTCCATATACTCTGGATCCATGGTGTCATGCTTGCCTCCTAGCATGAGAGCCGGGATGTGCAGTTCAGGTAGTCGCTTAGAGATATCCCAGTTTTTCAAGGTAGCATTGCCCGTCATTCCAAACTCGCTATAACCTTGCATGTAGATGTATATATTGGGATTTAGATGCTCAAAGAGCAGGTTCACTGACTTGGGCCAATCCTCTAAAGGCATCCTCAAGACATGCTCTGTGTAGTAGTGCTGATTAAGCAATTCCGCATACCTCGGATTGTCAAAGTCATTGTTTGCTTCCATATCCTTTATTTCTTTGAGGACCGCAGGATCCATCTTAGGGCCTAATACTTCGTTGGCATACTTGGTATATTCTGGCGCACTAGCTACCATATTACACACGATGAGCCCCTTGAGATTATCCTGATACTTGAGGGCGTATTCCATAGCTAATATTCCGCCCCAGGATTGCCCTAACAAGTAGAAGTTATCCGCGTTAAGGTTGAGCGCTTTGCGCACTTGCTCGACCTCCTCGACGTAATGCTCGGTGGTCCATAGGGATTCATCATTAGGCTTATCACTATAATAGGAGTCTAATTGGTCGTAGTAGATATATTCTATTTCTTCTTGTGGCAAGTACCCTTCGAAGTTTCCAAATTCTTCATGATTCCCACCAGGGCCACCATGTAGTAATAATACCCGCATTTTAGGATTGTTACCAACCCGCTTGGTATAGACATTAAAGGTCCCGATGCTCGTCTTTATTGGAATCATTTTTACCCCTCCTGTGAGCTGATCATCACTATTAGAATAGTCGAAGTAACTGCTCTTTTGGATTTGATCTACATGACCGTGATCCTTACAACTTATCATGAGCGATAGGATAAGTATGGCTGTTGTCAGTTGTCTCATGACATTAATATAATTATAATTGAGTAAGTCATAGTCCAGCTATCACCGTGATATTGAAGATTTATATTCTTATTAAGTAGCATGAATTATTGAACTGCTCATAGAACTCATTTACAATTTAAACTCGTGCAAAAGTCAAGAGATGAAGCTACTTGCGATGACATAACATGCTTCATCTATTACACTGGAGATAAAATTAACAAGTCAAGAATAATGTTGAACGAAACTCAGGCCTGCAGCTAGCTCATAGAAAGGCACGACTCTTACTAGCAGAGACAAACTTAGAAATGTTACCATCTCAGAAACGCCAAGGATGAATAAGAAGACTTTTATGTCAGATTATACTAAGAATGAATGTGCCATAGTTGGCTTAATATCATGCCGGGGAGATTCGAGAATAGGCCAAAGAACACAAGCAATTGAGTTATAAAAGCACTGATCAAGGATGATTTTCAAGGGTTTAACAATAGAAAATCACTAAACCACCATAAAAAATTGCATTTATTTTCTGATTTTAACATATGTTAATTTATCATCAATTGACAGACATTCAGGCACTTATATAAATTATTAATCATATATAAAAATTAGCAATTAGAGTAGAAGCACAAATCCGCCTACTTTGGTACTGTATTTGATCCACAATTTAGTATTCATCAATCAGAAAATTATGGACAGCATCAATGCAATCAATATTTCGATCAACAAATCTAACGTAGAATCGGAAGAATCTAATAGCGAGGCAGTTCTTCCTGTAACAGCTCAGAATGTACAGGGTGTAGTGATCAATGAAATCTTGCCGAACCCAAACACTGGTGGATCACCCAGTTTTGACACCGATGGTAACGGTACAGCCAATTCTCTTGACGAGTTTGTTGAGTTTTTCAACACAACAGGAGCTGACATAGATATCAGTGGTTGGACTGTCTCAGATAGTGTCGGAGTGAGATTCACATTTCCAGATGGATCTACTATACCAGCAAATGGACATGTAACCCTTGTGGCCAATTGGGAAGGAGCATTGCCTGCCAACACCTTTGAAATAGGGTTTACGGTTTTTAATGATGGTGGAGATATAGTAGAATTATCTGATGGAACAAATGTGGCCACTGTTAGTTACGGTTCTGCAAGTGGTGGAGAGGACTTTGGGGCAGATATGGATGGATTGAGTATTCAGAGAGAACCAGACGGTGGAATGACCCTGTCAAATGATCAATCTCCAAATCCAAATGTAAGCAATACTTGTTTTCTTGCTGGGACGAAAATACTAACAGATATTGGAGAGAAACGCATTGAATCACTTCAAATAGGTGATAAGATTAAAACTCATAGTGGAGATTTTAAATCCATAAAATGGGTGAGTATCCAGACTATTGATACCAAGTATCCATCAAATCCATTGAGACGCAATCCCGTACGCTTTAAAAAAGGATGTTTAGGTAATAATTTACCAAAGGCAGATTTGTACACATCACCAGATCACGCAATGTACATCGATGGTTTGCTGATTAATGCAGGAGCCTTAGTAAATGGGGTGAACATAGTGTCTACACAGCCTTCAGAAGGTTTTAAGTATTACCATATTGAACTTGATAGCCATGAGCTCATAATAGCTGAAGGCTGTCCTACAGAGAGCTTTCTTCCTCAAAATGAGAAAAGGTCAGACTACGACAATGCAGAAGAATTTAATGCACGCTACCCAGAAGGTAGTAAACTCATGTTGTGGCCGATGCCATATGCTCGGATCTCATCTGCTTCAAAAGTGCCACTGTCTATAAAAGACGTTATTTTCGCAAGAGAGGAACAAGACAACAAAGAAGTAGCTTAAGGTCAAGCAATTTTAGTCTAGTAAAACTAATAAGAGGCACTAAGACTTTCCTCTGTTAAGAGTCTAAGCTCCCGCCTATTCAATTGTTATTCTGCTCATATAATTGTCGGTCTATCGTTAAGGGCACTTTAACACATGTCAACTATCCATAATAAGGCTGACAATCAAGTGATTATAGATATATTAAAGTAAATATTAGAGCGTAAAGTTCCTAATTATCATTCTGCTGATTAAATTTGGTTTCTACTTAGCTTAATACTTAGTCAGACCAGATGTATGCGTATGGAAGATATCAATGGAATTAAGGTGTCAGTAAAGAGAGGAGATTCTGAATCTTCAAGTTCTGAAGAAATCTCTTCAGCGGCATTTGTTGCGCAGAATGTTCAAGGAGTAGTGATCAATGAAATCTTATCTGATCCTAGTGGTTCCACAACCAATTTTGATACTGATGGAGACGGGATGTTTGAAACCAACGATGAATTTGTCGAACTATTCAATACATCTGGCGTAGATGTGGATATTTCAGGATGGACGTTAACTGATGGCGGAGGTGATACTTTTATCTTTCCCACTGGAACCATTATACCTGCTGGAGAGCACTTGGTAATTGTTGGTGGATGGTCGCCAGGCACCCCACCCGATCATATTTTAGTAGAGGGATCTAATTTTGGTCTATTTAATAATGGTGATAATATTACGCTTTCTGATGGCATGACATCAGCAGTCGCGTCATATGGCGGTGATAGTACTGCGGGTGCTGAAGACTTTGGAGCAATTGGTGATGGAGTGTCAATAACAAGATCTCCAGATGGAAGTATGACATTTGATAATGTTGCTACTCCAACGCCTCAGTGCTTTCTAGCGCATACACGCATAATGACCTCCAAAGGATATAAGCGGATTGAAACACTTAAAGTCGGAGATCAAGTCAGAACGAATGACGGAAAGCTTGAGCGAATAAAATGGGTTAGCATTCAAACCATCGATATTCACAAGCCAGCTAATCCATTGAGGCGCAATCCTGTATGCTTTAAAAAAGGAAGTCTAGGACTTGATTTGCCCACAAGAGATTTATATACTTCTCCAGATCACGCAATGTACATTCATGGACTGCTGATTAATGCAGGAGCATTGGTCAATGGGGTGAACATAGTGTCTACACAGCCTTCAGAAGATTTTAAGTATTACCATATTGAACTTGATAGCCATGAGCTCATAATAGCTGAAGGCTGTCCTACAGAGAGCTTTCTTCCACAAAATGAGAAAAGGTCTGACTATGACAATGCAGAAGAGTTTAATGCACACTATCCAGATGGTAGTAAGCTAATGCTGTGGCCGATGCCATATGCTCGGATTTCTTCAGCTTCTAAGGTGCCATTGTCGATTAAAGCGGGAATTATTGAAAGAGCTGTTAAGCAGACGGAAAAAGTCGCTTAGTTTTCTCAGCGCCACTATTATATAGTCCTTCGGACTCCAGAGATGATTTTATGATATCTAAGTCAACTTTATGGTCTAATTGATCTGCTACTACCCTTGCGGGTGCAATTTTATCCTTGTAATTGATTCTTGATTTTAATTGTTGTGTTAAGCTACTAATTGTATAGCGTTTATATTTACTCTCGCAGCATGATATCATGCGGTATGTGAAGATTGTTTAAAGATTATGAGATTCTACTTTTTGTTGAGTTCAGCTATATTTTTTTGTCTCTCTTTGAAAGGCCAATCTTGGGTGTCAGAACATATCATGGCTGTTGATAGCACTATTGAGTTATCTGTAGATCATACCGTCGATGATATGGCTTGGTTATCTGGTTATTGGGTAGGAACAGGACTCGGTGGTGATGTAGAAGAACTCTGGAGCAAGCCTAAAAATGGAAAGATGGTCTGTGCCTTTAGATATGACAATGGTGATAAATTAGTATTCTCTGAGCATGTTACCATGACTAATACAGAGCGGGGTATAAGTATGTTGGTAAAACACTTTTCGTCGGATTTTACAGCTTGGGAAGAAGCTGCAGATTATGTTGAGTTTCCCTTAATTAAACTTGACGGCACAAGTGCATACTATGACGGTTGTACGATTATCAGGACCGATGATCACTTGGACATATATGTTACTATAGAACATGATAGTGTAGCCAGTGAAGAACAGTTCTCATATGAATTAAGCGGGTTTTAATAGTGCTCAAGACCTAATATGATCTTTGCCAGAAGGTCTTATTGGTTAAATTTTTGATTCCAGTTTAATTTTCTTCTTTTTGCGCCTCCTGATTATTTTAGCAGGTATCAATAGAATTTATTAATCGTATGTCTGTACTAACCCAAGAAGAAGTTGAAAACGCAGTGAGGCACGACTGGACTAAAGATGAGATTGCAGATATCTATCATCGTCCACTTCTTGAGTTAGTGTTTGAGGCGTCACAAGTACACAAGCAATATCACAAGATAGGCGAGGTGCAGGTGAGTAGTCTCGTGTCAGTCAAGACTGGCGGATGCCCAGAAGACTGTGCTTACTGCCCACAAGCAGCACGTTATCATACGGATGTCAAAGTCCATAAGTTGATGGAAGTTGATGAGGTAGTCAAGAAAGCCATCAATGCCCAAGCTCAAGGTGTATCACGGATGTGCTTAGGAGCTGCATGGCGAGAGGTACGAGACAACTCAGACTTTGATAAGGTTTGCGAGATGGTCCGTGCCGTTAATGATATGGGCATGGAGGTATGCTGCACGCTGGGCATGCTCACCGAAAGCCAGGCCAAGAAACTTGCCGATGCTGGGCTCTATGCTTATAATCACAATGTAGATACCTCAGAAGAGCACTATGGCGATATTATCACGACTCGCACTTATGATGATCGCCTCAATACCATTCAGAATGTGCGCAAGGCCAAGTTGACAGTGTGTTCAGGTGGCATTATTGGAATGGGGGAGACCCACGAAGACCGTATCGGCATGCTCCTAACCCTTTCTACCTTAGAGAAGCATCCAGAGTCTGTACCAGTCAATGCATTAGTAGCGGTCAAGGGAACGCCACTAGCTGATCAGAAGAAAATTCCTTTCAATGATTTAGTGCGAATGATCGCAACGGCACGAATCATTATGCCCACTTCGGTTGTCCGGTTGTCTGCCGGAAGGATGGAGTTATCGATGTCTTCTCAAGCGATGTGTTTTATGGCAGGGGCCAACTCGATCTTTGCTGGAGACAAGTTGTTGACAACGCCCAATCCAGACTACCAGAATGATGAAGAGATGTTTGAGGTGCTTGGATTAACACCTAGAGCGGCATTCCATGGAGAACGATATTGAGTCATAAGGGAGGAGAGCATTCCTTCCTCCATATCCACCTTTCGAACTGCTAAGCCCTTAGCCTGAAGTCTATAAACACACGACCACACTGACGCTCCGCAGGAGATTCCGAAAAGATATAGTCCATCACACCTTTTTCGGCAAGATCTATAAGATGTGCATCTGTAGTTGTACTGCCCACTTGAGTATAGTTTGCTGAGATCACCTTACCTGATCCATCTACACAGATTTTTACCACTACACGTCCTTCCTTTTGTGTGTTATCTACGATGTTTGGCTTCTTCAGAACTTGTCTGCTGCTGATGTCATCGGATAGGTCACCGTTATCAGATGATGACACTACACTGGCTTGACTCTGTGAGTTGCTCTCCGCTGCAGCAGCAGCCTTTTCGGCAGCATCGGCCTTCTTCTTTGAATCTTTAATCAGATTATCGAAGAAGCTCTTTCTTTCTGCCTTTTCTGCTTCTTTTTTTGCCTTCTCGGCTTCCGCCTTTGCTCGCTCAGCTTCAGCCTCGGCCAGAGCTTCCTGCTGCCGCTCCTTGGCTAACTGTTCTGCTGCCCGAATCTTTTCTTGGTCGACATGAGCAGTAGACTTTACATCAGCTTTTGGAGCGGCTTCAGACGGTTTAGGTTGCTCCTGTTGTTTTTGGGATTGTTTAGGAGCCTCCTTTGGTATTTGAGCCTTGATTGGTTGAGGAACAGTGTTTTCTTTGGGTTTTGTTGGTTGACTTTTTTGAGCTTGCGGTTTACTTCTTGGCTTGTTAAGCTCTGGGCGATTGGTGAAGTCCACTACGATTACATGTTCTACAGGGGTAGTTGATGTATCTGGAGTCCATCTAACGAACAATAGCAGAACAATAATGGCTGCGATGTGGAGCATTAAGCTGTAGAAGTACTTTTTCATAAGTCTATCCTCTATTTCTTGCTGATTAACAATCATTTAGACTTTACGAAAAATTATAATACAATAGTTGTGCCGATTTTAACAATATGAGGAGGAAAGTGGTTTGAGATTGAAAATTTATAAATACAAACGATAAGCGAACCGCTCATATATCGTGTTAAGATTATACGAGAAGTAGTCTTATTCTCGATGTTGGCTTAATTTAAAGGAGAAGCACCTATTAACTTATATGAAGAGATTCATTTTTCTAGGCTTATTCATGTCAATTTGTGGTGTAGCCATATCACAGATACCACTAACTTTTAATTTTCAGAGTATTCTACTCGATGAAGATGATGTACCAGTGACCCTTGAGGACATCTTAATCCGATCATCTCTTCTTGATGAGATGGGTGAAGTAACTTATGTGGAAGACCACAACACATCAACGGACTTACAAGGATACTTTGCTCTTGATATTGGTACGGGAACTGCGGTAGGAGGAAATTATGATAGCTTAAGCTGGCGTGACAATCGGTATTTTTTGCAGTTAGAATGGCTTAAAGAAGAACAATTTGTTCCTCTCGGAGACGTCCAGTTATTGTCAGTACCGTATGCTTTGGTTGCCTCCTATGCTGAGTTCATCGAGTTTCCAGGGCCATCTGGCCCTCAAGGAGACCCTGGACTACCGGGAATTAAAGGTCGTACTGGGCGAACCGGTTTTTGTGGGCCAGTTGGTCCATCCCCGCCCAAAGGACCTACAGGCCCTATTGGCCCGCCCGGTCCTCAAGGTCCGACAGGAGAGAATGGAGAAATGATCGTCCCAAAAACTTCCATTCCTCCAGAGAATCCTGAAATCGGCCAGATCTATGTTGATGACGGTACTAACACTACTACAGGAGCGATTAGCTTGAGATATTTTGATGGTTCTAACTGGGTTGATCTATGAGGTTGATATTATTAAGTTTATTCACGATGATCCTAGGCAGTCTGCATTCACAGCGGATAGGGCCGTATTTAATTGGTTCTCAGAGTGCAACCTATGAAACGGAAGATTTGGTGATTACCTCAGCTTTAGGAGAGCCTATCAATAGCTTAGAAGAGGACGAGGGCATAATGCTCTCGCAAGGATTGCTTTATTCCGTACAGTCATTAGCTACGGAGAATTTGAGCTTCTGCACTGCGAAACAAGGAATCATGTTTTTTCAGAATTGTGATGATGGGACGCCATTCTTTTTCATTCGAGGTGACGATGGATTAATCTATGACCCTTATTATGGCGAAGGAGTAGAGTTTGAGGAGGAAGATAGCTTGCGGGTACTTTTTGGTTTTCAGGCGGCGGATTTTCCTACGCCGTGTTCTGTAGCAGATCGAGCTGTAGTACTTACCTGTGTAGAGGCTGAAGTCAGTACATCTAATCAAAATATATTATCTCAGACAGTGCTTGCGATATATCCCAATCCTACTGCCAGGCAATTAGAGATATCATTCACCCAGCAGCTATCTGATTCTATATTAAGAATCTATAGTAGCGAGGGTAAGCTTATGTCAAGGCGTGAGCTTAGTGCAGAACAAGTTCAATCTGCAGTATCGGTTTCATTATCAGCTTATCCGGCTGGATTATATTATTTGTCTATGGCCTCGGCAGAAGGGATAATTACTAAGTCATTCATTAAAGTAGATCAATGAGGATAGTTTTTCTTTTAATGTTTTGTCTTTTATACTGCTGTTTTAACGCTATCGCTCAAGTGCCTCATGCGTTTACTTATCAGGCTATTGCCAATGAGCCCTCTGGTAATCCGATTATAGATCGTGATATCTCAGTTTTGATTGAGGTAAAGGGAGAAGGGCAAGAGTCTGGCCTATTTGCTGAGCAACATAGAGTACAGACTTCTGCTATGGGGACATTTTCTATCAACATCGGACGAGGTGAGCAATTGTCTAATGGAAACTTACCGAGTGCTTTTAGACTCGGAGAGAAAAGATACCTTCATGTAAGTATAGATGCGGATGGTGGCACCAACTATACATTTGCTGGAGCATCAGAAATATTATCCGTGCCATATGCTTTCTATGCAGAAGTTGGCCTGAATGAGCAAGGCCGTGTTGGCCCGGCTGGCGTTCAAGGTCCAGCAGGTGAGTTTGGTGACCCCGGTCCTTCTCCAACAGATTGTTGCTTAGGTGTACCTATTAAAGGGGAAAAGGGAGACCCTGGTGCTCAGGGTCCTGATGGTCCTATTGGCGAGGCGGGCCTTTCGGGTCTGATGACCCTCACGTTGACAGATGATCCACCAGCCAATCCGCAGGATGGACAGATCTACCTTGATAGTGGAACGAATCGTCAGGATGGCGCCCCTGGTTTCCGATATTTTGACAGCAATAATTGGGTAGACCTATGAAGCAGATAACACTAATTAAAATGGCATGCTTCATTCTAATAATGACATGCGCTTCTGCGAGTTTCGCACAGTCCCCTTTGGGCGTGGCATATCAAGGAATTGTACTCGATCAGACTAGAGTGCCTATAGCAGATAGCACCATTCAGCTCAGGATATCCATTTTAAATGGAAGCTCGGATGGAGACCTAACATATTCTGAATCTCATCAAGTAAATACAGATCAGTATGGCTATTATCATCTCGTGATTGGGAGGGGTGAAGCATTGCAAAGTGAATTCAGAACCATCGAGTGGGGGAGAGGCAGTTACTGGGCGATTATCGAATTAGACATGGATGATTCAGGGGAGTTCAAAGTGCTATCCAGTAATGAGTTTCTGTCCGTCCCATTCGCAAACTTTGCGTTAAGCGCCTTCAGAGGTGTGGAGGGAGAACAAGGGCCACAAGGACCTCAGGGGCCACAAGGTGCAGATGGGCCAAGAGGTCCATCAGGACCCCAGTGTCCTATAGGTCGAGCTGGGGACCCCGGAGATCCAGGTCCAGTCGGTGAAGCAGGTCCGCAAGGTCCTAATGGCGTAGAAGGTTTTAATTTACTCATAGCAACATCAGTCATCCCAGACGAACCTAATGATAGTGCTTTATACATGGATGATGGTACTAATCGTCAGGACGGTGCAATCGGATTGAGATTGTACAATGGAGCAAGTTGGATAGACTTGTGATTGTGAGATTACCACCACCCCTTGTATCAATAACCACATGATAAAAACTGAGAATTTCATAAAAGTAGAAATAACCTCCTCTGATGAACTGCGAACTTGGTTAGATCAGAACCATTCTCAAGATGAAAAGGTATGGTTGGTCACCTATAAAAAGAGAGAGCAGGGCAAGTATGTATCCAGAGACGCAGTATTAGATGAATTGCTGTGTTATGGCTGGATCGACAGCATCAGAAGGAAGCTGGATAATAAACGAACGATGCAGTTAATCTCACCAAGACGTGTGCAGCATAGGGCAAAGACTTATAAGGAAAGAGCCAATCGATTAATTAAGGATCAAAAGATGCATCAAGCTGGTATGGATTCTATCGTGAGAGGTAAAGAAAGTGGATTGTGGAACTTCATGGATGACGTTGATAATTTGGTCATTCCCGATGATCTGAGAGATACATTGCAGTTACTTGATGGAGCCTTTGACTTTTTTGATAACATCAATGACTCAAGCAAGCGGTTCGTATTAAGGTAGATTAGCTGGCCAAGACTGATAAGACCAGGAATAATAGGATCAGCAAAATTGCCAAGATGTCGTCTGTTGGTGAGAAATTATTTGGTAGTTAGATGTTTTGTGCGCCTTAAGAATAATACCTATGAGATGCTTCATTATTAGTTCTGGGATCAGAATTTTCTTTTTTGGATGTGTAATTCAATTGCTCCAATGCTCTGTATTTGAGAGAAATAAGGTGGATAATCTGCTTGTATTTGCAGAGGTATACGGGTTAATTAAGTATTTCCATCCAAGCGATCAGGCGGCGATTTTAGATTGGACAAATTTTTCGGCTTATGGGGCAGAACGAGTTCTAAACTGCAGGACTGATCAAGAGTTATTAGATTCATTGAATTCAATATTCAATTACATTGCCCCTTCAGTCAAATTTAGTCTAAATGAGATTGAAATCGATACTTCTGATTACCGACCATTAGATGTCAGCGATAAGAGGATTACCTATTGGCAGCATCAGGGATTGGATTTTAATGTTGTTAATTATTCTAATAGGTATAATAGCTTAAGAGTCAATAGAGAAATTCAAGGAAATTCACTTTTTGAAGGCAGTTTAGAGTTTGGTGAGGCATTAGATGTCAAGTTGGATGATAATGTTCATTGTCTCATCCCCATGGTTCTCTTTTGCGACGATGAGATGACCTATCCAGATAGCGATGCTGCATCTACTCTTTCTATGACGACGTATGAGAATCCAAGAATCCTGAGCTTAAGAATAGGTAATATTATTAATTTCTACAACCTTATTAAGTACTTCTATCCGTATTGGGATGAAGTAGAAGTTAATTGGGAGGTTGAATTACAAGATGCTCTGCACAGATGCTTTATGGATTCGACAGCTATGAATCATCTTGTAACCATTCAGAAGTTTTCAGCTCCTTTGAATGATGGTCATGTTAATTTCCATAGTTCAGAATCACAAATATATCGACCGCCGATAATCACTGAAATAGTTGAAGGTAAATTAGTTGTAGTAAATGACGTTGAAGCTCAAAGCGAACTTTTGATAAAGCGAGGAGACCTAATTACACATATAAATGGACAAGAGTTCTATGAGTGTTATAATGAAGTGTATTCAAGAATATCCGCAAGCACAGAAGGTTACAAACACTATATCGCTGGACGTAAAATAATGGAAGGCGCTTATGGCTCTGAAGTCGAGCTTAGAATCAATAATGTCGATCATTCGTTTAGGAGGTCAATCAACTCATATAAAACTGAAGAAGCTAACATAGCAAGTATCAGATATATTGAGGATTCTATTTTATACATCGACCTATCACAGAGCTCTTTTAAAAATTTTGAAAAGAACCTTCCACGATTGCAGAGAACTAATGATATAATCTTAGACCTTAGAGGTTATCCTAATGATAATAATTGGAAGATTCTTCAACATTTTATCACAGAGGACACCAGTATGAACTGGATGCAAGTTCCTCAAAGGACGAGACCATACGACATTGATTCATTCAATTATTATGGTTTTGGTATAGAACCTAAACAGCCACATTTAAGCGCTAAGAATGTGGTCCTCTTAACAAATGGAAAAGCCATTAGCCAAGCTGAGAGTATTATAGCATACTTTAAACGCTATGATGTAGCAACGATAGTTGGTCAACCTACAGCGGGCACTAATGGAGAGGTTATACAAGTCAACTTGTTGGGTGGATATTCAACACTATTTACAGGAATGAGGGTTACGAAGCATGATGGTTCCCAGCTGCACGGTATTGGAATTTTGCCTGATGTCTATGTTGAAAGCGCTATTGAAGGAGTAACACAAGGAATAGATGAATATATTGAAAGAGCGATAAAGATAATTAATGAGAGATAGAAGATATGCAATACTTTAATAAGAGAGCGATCCAATCGAACTAATTATGATAGATCAAAATTCAAATAACCCATACCTATATTATGCTTTTATAATGTTCGTGTTTATTCTAATAATCCAAGCTGGCAGTGGTCCTCATATGGATTTTGAAGTAATGAAGAAGACTGATGATTTGATCGATAGCATTAGTATTTCAACTACAGAAAGAGAAAATCTTGATATTATCGGACTGAATAATGCTAACAAGTTTAAGTATAAGCTGGACATGAATGGTCTCCCTGAGATTGATGGCAGTTATATCTTGACATATACCAGAAATGGAAAGAGGGAAACAGAATACTTCGGGTACTATACGAATGGTTACCCAATAAATGATGGTTATAGAATAACCATCACCGATGACGAGTCGATAATTACTGAATATTAACTCGCAGACTTACTAAGGATCAGTCAATATCGTCTCCACACCATATCTAAATGCGATATCCATAATCGCAACTACATACTGATTGGGGACTCGAGGATTTGGAGACAAGGTCATACTTACTGGACGACCTTTTTTGCCTAGTTCACGGATTGCCTTTTCTATTCTGTTGATAGATACCTTTTGACCACCTATCCAGTATGATCCATCTCGCTTGATAGATATATTAGTCGGTGGCGCCTTGAGTTCAGTTGATGATTTAGATTTCCCAGGCAGCTTGAGATTGAGCGCATTTGGCACTACCATGGAGGAGGTTAACATAAAGAATATCAACAATAAGAATATGATGTCTGTCAATGACGACATGTTGAATTCTGCGCTGGCTTTTGATCTTTTCTTAAGTCCCATATTAGTTAGGTTGTGTCCCTATGATAGCTCGCATCCTGAGTTTGCTGGCAATTTCCATGACATCGGCCACTTTTTCCCAGGGTACACCGACTTCCGAGAAGATAGCAATTGTGGCATTTTCTTTATTAGAGTCATCAGCGATTGCGGCACGCACCAGGCTTTCTATCTGAGAGAACTTAGCCTTCTTACCATTAAAAGTCACATTGCCATCCACCGTCATCATTACTGAATAGTCTGTCGGAGCAACTGTCTTACTGCTCGACTCAGGTAACTCCATATTGATCTGGATCATTGAGGACGTCAACATAAAGAATATCAACAATAGAAAGATGATATCCGTCAAGGATGACATGCTGAACTCGGCGCTGACTTTATTTCTTTTTTTCATCTATAGCTGATCTGCGCTATTAAGCTGGCTCTTGTAGGAGATCCATGAACTCAACAGTCGAGGCTTCCATCTTAAAGACTACTTTCTCAACGCTTGCCACGAGTAGGTTATATCCTACGAATGCGATAATACCGATTAATAGCCCGAATGCTGTAGTCGTTAAGGCTTGGTATATACCACCTGCTAAAACATCTGGGGTTACATTTTGCTCTGATGCCATAGTATAAAATGCCTGAATCATACCAGTCACGGTACCAAAGAATCCGATCATCGGTGCTGCACCAGCTATACTGGCGAGTGTGGATAGATTCTTCTCGAGCTTAAATACTTCAAGGTTTCCGACATTCTCGATGGCTGCATCTATATCACTTAGTGGCTTGCCGATTCTCATGAGGCCCTTCTCTACCATCCGTGATACTGGAGTTGACTTAGTCTTGCAGAGTGCTTGTGCACCGGCGATGTTACCAGCTGCTACAGATGCTCGGATGTTATTCATAAAGTTCTGATCGATGCGACCAGCTTTCTTAATTGTTATCCATCGCTCAAAAAAGATGGCTAATGCTATAACTGAGAGGACGAACAAGATTGCAAAGATCGCCATCCCTAATGGGCCACTTTGAAATATAATATCTAATACGCCTTGTGATATTGATTCTGCTTCGGCCTCTTCGGCTGCTTTACTTTGAAAAAGGATTAATCCTAACATGCGTTTCTTCAGTTTAAAGAATGATAACTATGTAATACGCCCTTTTTATTGTTTGAGCGCATTTAAAATTCAAAAATATAATAAACCTTACATATTACGATAATTTATAAGGTGTTAATTATTGATAATGTGAGTTTTATGATTAATTAGTGGCCATTTCTCTATGTGCTCAAGAGCTCGGTAGTGTATATGTACACTACCCATGAGTCGATCTTTTTAATAGTTTAGGCGTTATGTTCATAGCAAGTAAAGAGTGATGTCCGACAAGAAAATAAACCCAATTGACAAGGATAAAATTGCGAAAGATCCACATTTGCTCCCGTATGCTCATACGGTGGGTGGTGCGATTATCAAGCCTATAGATAAGGGTCGCGCCAAAGGGACCTCGATGACTGCGATGTATGAACAAACGGCTAATCAGCTCCACCAGATTAAAGATCAAGTGGAGAAGCTCTTAGCTCAAGCACAGGACATCCATGATCGCATCGACGTATCAGAAAAGGTATATCTGGCGGATTGTGCTTTTAAGCCAGTGATGGGACAGGTTTATCACTTATATGAGAAGAAAGATGGTTCGTGGATACTATCGATGGTATCAGAGCAAGAATGGGGCAAGGATGCACCTTATTACTATCTGGCTACCGCCCGCTTGCTTCATGATCATACTTGGGACATTATGGAGGTCAATAAGGATAAGCCCGTTGTCGAGATGTAATTATGAGTTGTTATAATTTTAACTGATCTCTAACTCACACATTCACTCCTCCATCCAAATAACATCCAATCGTTCTGCAACTTGGAAGAAGTCAACTTCTCGGCATAGTGTGAATCCAGCAATTCCTCCTAGAAAACAAACAGAATTACAGTCCATATCCCACACTTGTGTTCCGCCATCGTTCAGACATGTGCCATCTGTAAAGGCATAGACCTCCTCGCCTTGAAATTCATACTGAATAATTGAGGCTCCTGAACATCCCTCTTGATTGGATTGAAAATTAGAGATCAAAGTATTGATGCATTCTGGTCGGTCGTCGCTTGAGCAAGCAGATAAAACCAATAAGATAAATAGGAGTTGATGTACAGCATATTTCATACTATATAGACGCTAAGAGGTATGATTATGCTTATTGAATTTAGGAGTATCTTGCAGAAATAATAAATGGGGCGCCCTCGAAGGCACAGCCTTCGGGGCGCCACCTACCTTAGATTAGCAACATCCACATCCGCAGCAACAACCATCAGGTAGCGCAACGAAAAGAGTTGTCAACAATAAACTAATCATAATCGAAAAATTTTAAAAGTGAAAAAATAGATGAACCCTCCGTCGACAAGAAGGAGTCTATTTGAAAATTTCACTAAACATTGGCCCAAGACTCTTCTTGACCATATCCTCTAATTGTACAGTTTTCATCAGTGTGAAGCAGCATGTCCCACCAGCTGGGTCTTTGTCAGTGCTGCAGGAGATTAATGCAAACTTATCTCCAGCGTTCAGCCCATACTTCTTCCGGACGTCTTTAGGAATGACAAGTTGCCCGCGCTCATCAAAGCTGACTATTGCCTCGACATTGCAACAACCCATTTTAAGTTTACTGTCTCCCATCTTCATATTATCATTTTAATGAAGATACATTAAATTCTGAAAAATCAGAAAAATCAGAAAAATTTCCTCATTAAGTGATCTCTCTGTAGATCATCTCCAAAGGGGAAGTCGTGACCATCAAATATTGTGAATCCCATCTTCTCATAGAACTTGATTGCACGTTCATTCTTGTCCCAAACCCCAAGCCAGATCAATGGGCAGTTATGGTCTTTGCAGATTGATTCCACAGTTTGTATCATAAGTTTTCCCAATCCTTGACCCTGAACATGAGGCTGTAGATAGATGCGTTGTATTTCCATAGCGTCTGGATGAATGGACTCTGTCTGAGCTGTACGGAAATTGATTTTGAAATATCCTACTACATCATCGGATACTTTGAGGAACTGAAAGTTGGAATCAGGATCGTTCAATTCCTTGACGAGTTGATCATTATTAAAGGCCTGATTTAGATAGTAGGACATGTTTTCAGCAGTATTCATATGTGCGAAGGCTGCGGTAAATGTCTGAATGGAGACTTCCCTTAACAGATCGAGATCTTCGATGGTGACGTTACGCAATACAGCTTTGCTCATATTGTACTGAAAGCTGCAAAATAAGGCATAGATTAGATAGAAGAGGAGGAAACAAATAATTAATAAATGTAGTTTTACTCACGATGATAGGATGGAGATTTAGTGATTATCAACCTGACGATTTAGCGGGAAGTCCTTTTGAGCGTTTGTTGAAGATGTTTCAGGATTTGCTCGTATATACATCGGGCGATGTATCCGAAGCGCTATCCTGGTTGACAGAACTGGATAAACACTATAAGATAACGGATGCCAACTATGGTATGGCTGATTTTATCCAGGAACTTATTGACAAGGGCTACATCGGAGATCGTAAGGATGGTTCTGGCCTGTTTGGCCCTACGGCCAAAATGGAGATCGAGTTGCGTAAGAAAGCCCTTGATGACATATTTGATCAACTCAAGAAGTCAAAACGGGGTAACCATATCACTCGCCATACAGGTCGAGGAGATGAACACACGTCTGAGATGAGACCATTTCAGTTTGGTGACAACCTCGACAAAATTGCTGTCTCTGAGTCTCTTAAGAATGCGCAGATCAATCATGGATTAGACGAGTTCAGGCTTACGCAAGATGATCTCGAGGTCCACGAAACCTATTATAAGAGCCAGATGAGCACGGTGCTGATGATTGATATCTCGCACTCAATGATCTTATATGGAGAGGATCGTATTACCCCCGCCAAGAAGGTCGCTATGGCTCTGGCAGAGCTAATCAAGACCAGGTATCCTAAGGACACACTTGATGTTATAGTCTTTGGCAATGACTCTTGGAAGATAGAGATTAAGGACCTCCCATACTTGCAAGTAGGACCTTATCATACCAATACTGTGGCGGGACTTGAGCTTGCGATGGATATTTTAAGACGTCGGAAGAATCCTAACAAGCAGATTATGATGATCACTGATGGGAAGCCAACCTGCATCAAGAAAGGAAAGAAGTATTATAAAAATGCCTTTGGCCTAGATCGCAAGATCTTGAATCGTACGCTTGGATTGGCGGTAAAATGTCGCAAACTGCAGATACCAATTACCACATTCATGATTGCAAGTGATCCGTACTTGAGAAATTTCGTGGATCAATTTACCAGAGCTAATCAAGGTAAGGCATTCTATAGCGGACTGAAAGGATTAGGTGAGTTCATATTTATGGACTACAAGGAAAATAAGAAGAAAAGAAGACGATAGAGCTGGGAACAAATCCCATTAATGAGAAAATAGCAATAGTGGATATAAACAAGATAAAGACTTTAGGACAGCTAAAGAAAGAAGGATATGTAGCGAAGAGTATAAAGCAGGAGCTTCGAGATAATCTGGTTAAGAAGTTGCAAAGCAACGAGAGAGTATTTCAGGGTATCATAGGATTTGAGGATACGGTCTTACCTGATATCGAGCGGGCCATACTCTCTAAGCATAACATCTTATTACTAGGGTTGAGAGGACAGGCGAAGACGAGGATAGCACGTATGATGACAGAGCTATTAGATGATTATATCCCAGTAGTAGAGGGCAGTGAGATTAATGATGATCCACTCATGCCATTATCTCGCTATGGCATTGATGCGATAGCAAAGCATGGAGATAAGACCCCTATTACGTGGATTCATAAAACGGATCGCTATGTTGAGAAACTTGCCACACCCGATGTAAGTGTTGCGGATCTCATCGGTGATGTAGATCCCATCAAGGCAGCAGCATTAAAGTTGCCTTACTCCGATGAACGAGTGATTCACTTTGGATTGGTGCCCCGATCGCACAGATCGATATTCGTCCTTAATGAGTTGCCAGATTTGCAAGCACGTATACAGGTATCACTATTTAATATCCTTCAGGAGGGAGACTTGCAGATTAGAGGATTCAAGCTGCGATTTCCGCTCGATATACAGTTCGTATTTACGGCTAATCCAGAAGACTATACTAATCGAGGAAGTATCGTAACGCCGCTCAAGGATAGGATAGAAAGTCAGATATTGACACATTATCCTAAGACTATAGAAATAGCGAGAACCATTACTGAGCAAGAAGCGATCATAGAATCTGCCCAAAATGAAAAGGTACATATCGTCAGTGATTTGCGGACACTGCTGGAATTAGTATCATTCAATGCTCGTGAGAGCGAGTATGTAGATGAAAAGTCTGGTGTTTCAGCTCGTATGAGTATTTCTGCCTTAGAAAATCTCGTAAGTGCTGCAGAGCGACGTGCATTGATCAATGGAGACAAGCATACGTCTGTGCGCATTACTGACTTTTGGGGCATTATACCAAGTATAACCGGCAAGGTAGAGCTCGTATATGAAGGTGAGCAAGAAGGCCCATATGGAGTTGCAATTGACCTAATCAATCAATCAATTAAAGAGACCTTCTTAGAGACTTTTGTTGATCCTGACAAATCGGTAAAATCAGATAAGGACCCTTATACTCCAATTAAAGAATGGTTCTCAAATGGTAATAAGTTAGAACTTCTCAATGATGATTCTGAAAAGGACTTTAGAGCTAAGCTCGATAAGATATCAGGACTGAAAAAATTAGCTTCGGATTTCTCCTCCGATAAAGATGAGATCTATTATATCATGGAGTTGATCTTGCACGGCTTGGCATCTTGTGAGGCAATCGGTAAAGACATCATCGATACACAGATGAATTTCAGCGACCCGCTGGCAGGAATGTTTGATGACTTGGTAAGTGATGAATGATCTCCTGGTTTGGATTCCAACAGGTTGCAGTATTTGAGGGTATCCCAATCTATGAGGGTGAGCGCTTTGGTACAGGATATGGAAGTGCGGGATTGTGCTTGCCTGGTATCGGCATTTTTGTTGGTAGATCGACATTTCAAGAAGACCTTCCCACGGTCAGGCATGAATTTGGACACATATTACAAGCTCGTAAGATAGGATATCTGAGTTTTTATGGGGTGATAGGCACCTTGAGTTTAATGAGTGCTGCTACAGGAGGTTTTGGGAAAGGACATCAGCAATATTGGGTAGAAAGATGGTGCAATCACTTGGCAAAAGACTATTTCGCTGACCAAGGGACAAAATGGAATGACAGACGATTTCCGCCTAAAAACATTCAAGCCTCAACCTTACAATGGATCAACTGGAAGAATTGATGTGTAGCATAGTAGAGCTTGGCGTATATTGTTATAATATTTGACGAAAGATAATATCGAACTTATGAAAGAACTATCTCTTATAATGTTGTTAGCTGCGATGATTAGTATAAGCGCATGCCAAGAAAAACAAGAAGAATCGATGACTAAAAAGATACAGGGCGTAGATGCCCCAATTGCAACCAAGAAGGACACACTTATTACTTGGCATGGACATGAGAGAGTAGATCCATATTATTGGATGAGGCTTACAGATGATCAAAAAAGCGCTGAAACTCCTGATGAGCATACGCAAGATGTGTTAGATTATCTTAATGCAGAGAATGATTATACGGACCAAGTCATGAATCATACCGAGGATATGCAGTCTCAATTGTATGAGGAGATTGTAGGGCGTATCAAGCAAACTGATGAGTCCGTACCATATATCAAAAATGGCTATTGGTATTACACCCGCTATGAAGAGGGTAAAGAGTATCCGATCTACTGCCGTAAGAAGGGAACACTAGATGCGGATGAAGAGATTATGCTCGATGCTAACAAGCGTGCAGAAGGCAAAGATTACTATGCGGCCTCAGGTTTGTCAGTAAGTCCTGATAATAAGATCCTTGCTTTTGCAGAAGATTTCCTTAGTAGAAGGATTTACACCTATAAGTTTAAAAACCTTGAGACTGGTGAGGTATATGAAGACGAGCTGGGTGATGCACAACCAGGAGGCGCTTGGGCTAATGATAATAAGACCTTCTATTATACCTCAAAAAACAAAGTATCGCTACTGTCTGAGAAGATATGGAGACATGAACTCGGTAGTGCCGTGGACGCCGATGTCGTTGTGTACCATGAGAAAGACCCATCCTATTATATAGGAGTATATAAATCGAAGTCTGATGATTACATCATCATATATAATAGCAGCACACTAGTAAGTGACTATCAAATATTAAAAGCCGATAATCCTCGAGGAGATTTTCAACAGTTCACTCCGAGAGGCACTAAGCATGAATATAGCATTGAGCACTACGATGACAAGTTTTATATCGTAACTAACCGTGATGCCGTCAACTTCAGATTGATGGAGACGTCCGTAGATGCAACAGAGGAGTCCAATTGGACGGAGGTTATAGGTCATCGAGAGGATGTGTTATTGAGTGGTATCGATGTATTTAAAAATTGGTTAGTGCTGAGTGAGCGCAGCAATGCCCTGACACATTTAAGAGTCATTAATCAGCAGACAGAAGAGGAACACTATCTCGATTTTGGGGAGCCAGCATATGTGGTATATAGTAGTACGAATACTGAGTTTGATACGGATATACTGCGCTTTGGATACTCGAGTATGACCACTCCTAATAGTACGATTGACTATGACATGACCTCCCGTGAGAAAGACCTCAAGAAGCAGCAAGAAGTGATAGGCGGCCACGACCCATCAGAGTATGTTACCGAGCGCATGTTCGCTACCGTGCGAGATGGCGTAGAGGTTCCGATCTCATTAGTCTACAAGAAAGGTATGCGCCGAGGCGCAGATAGCCCGATGGTGCTATATGCCTATGGTAGCTATGGGAGTACGATCGATCCATGGTTTAGTTCAGTGAGACTTAGCCTCTTGGATCGAGGATTTATGTGGGCAATCGCACATATCCGAGGAGGCCAGTCTATGGGACGCCAATGGTATGAGGATGGCAAGATGTTCAAAAAGAAGAACACCTTCAACGACTATGTGGACTGCGCCAAGTATCTCATCGCTGAAGACTACACGTCTGATGATCATCTCTATGGCATGGGTGGCAGTGCTGGTGGATTGTTGATGGGTGCTGTTGTCAATCAAGCTCCAGAGTTATTCAATGGCATCATAGCAGCAGTACCATTTGTGGATGTGATCAACACGATGCTAGATGAAACTATTCCACTGACGACTAACGAATTTGATGAGT
>CAZAXY010000001.1:0-102555 GCA_964489125.1 uncultured Saprospiraceae bacterium | reverse complement strand
GCAAAAATAAAGCTAACTTTATTATCGCACGCATAACGCTGCAACTGTTAAAACCTATCAACCCTGAGTTTATGCTCGGGGTTTTTTATTTGTGTCGCCTATCATGCCATTATAATTTCTCTAAATCCTGTAATATTGTGAGCCGGTAATTGACCTCTATAAATGAAAAAGTCCGAAGTCCTCGTTTGTGAATCAAATTTTCTGATCAAAGAAGGAATAAAGTCAGTGATCAATAAGAATCCGTTTTTTGAAACGGTCCAGGAAGCCAAGTCTCATGATGACTTAGAGGCCAAGCTTAGCGCAAGTAGTTATGATATCGTTACAATAGACTTTGCAGATGAACCTCATTTTGGCTTGGAAAGCATCTCATTTATCCAAGAAGCCGCTCCTATGACCAAAATTCTTGTAATCTCCAATGAAGATAACAAACGTACTATTTACGATGTGTTGAGTCGTGGTGTGGAAAATTACGTGACTAAAAACTGTAGAGATCAAGAAATCTATAAAGCACTTGATGCTTGTGTCAATAGTGAGAAATATTATTGCGGGAAAATACTTGATATCATCATTGACAAAACCTTTGGTGATGACATGACAGCTGAAAAGGATACAGTCTCATTAACAAAGCGAGAGTCTGAGATAGTGCAACTTATCGCTCAAGGCAAAATGGCCAAAGAAATTTCTCACATCCTTAATATCAGCGTGCATACCATCTATACTCATCGAAAAAACGTGATGAAAAAACTCGATATCAGTTCACCTGTAGAACTGATCACCTACGCTATCAATAAAGGTATAGTATCGCTTTAATTGAGTTCTGGGTTAAACTCTGTCTGGTCGTATGTCCTGAAATCTACGGCGCTCACCCCAGATACCCCTTGCTCTTTTAAGAATACTCCGTATAGTATGTCCACTTCAGACATGGTCAGTTTGTTATGCGTGATCACGATAAATTGCGAATCTTGGCTGAACTCTCTGATGATCTTATTAAACTTGAGCACATTGACATCATCCAACGGAGCATCTACTTCATCGAAAATACAGAATGGCGCAGGCTTTAAAAGATATAGCGCGAAGAGAAATGAAGCAGCCGTAAGCGTCTTCTCTCCTCCTGAGAGTTGACTGATTGATTTCGGTTTCTTCCCTTTGGGCTTCGCAACAATTTCTATGCGTGCATCAAGAGGATTCTCTGCATCAAGTAAGATAATATCACAGTCGTCATCATCCGAGAATAGCCCTTGAAAAACCTTCTTGAAGTTTACTTTGATTCGATCGAGACTATCCGTAAACTTGGTTGAGGCGGCTTCTTCTATCTCAGCAATAGTGTCCTCTAACGATTGTTGCGCTTCGAGGACATCATCACGCTCTTTGGATATGTATTCATGTCGCTCTTTAATCTCATTATAAGCTGTTATTGCCATTGGATTGATCTCACCAAAGTTTCTAATCTTATGCTGGATGCTATCGCGTTTTTTGATCAGTTCTGCCAATGATACAGTTGCATCCTGCCCTTCAGGAGGCAAGTAAGATTTGATTTTTATCCCAAACTCAATGTCGCAACGATCAACCACGGCCTGTAGATCAAACTTCTTGGTTGATAGTTTTTCATTGATGTTGCTGATTAAGTTGTCCTTTTGATGGAGAGTCTGTTGTTGTGTGCTTCTCTTCTTCTCCATCTCGAAGATTTTGCCTTTCTCTTTGTAATAAGTATCCTCGTAGGAGTTAAGCCGTTTCTGTAGGATCCCCTTCTTCTCGTAGAGTTCCGATAATGCTTGTTTTACACTATCTAATTCCTTGGTAAAATGAGAGACTTGTTCAACTAAGAGTTTTGATTCTGACTGTTTGGATGTGATGTTTCCTTGAACATTTATCAGGCTCTCTTTTTGAAACTCAGCATCCTTTCTGAGTAGTTGCAACTGATTCTCTTTTTGATAAAGATTTTTGTTGGATTCATCACGGTGTTGAGACAATAGTGTCATCTTATTATATGATGCACTTATCTCCTTAGATAGTTGTTCATCAGATATCTCGTCTGACTTGAGATTGATGAGATTTTGGACCTCTATTTCTTGAGTAGCGATCTTTTCAATGAGAGATTTGCTTTTTCCTTCGGATTCATCAATCTGATTCTTGATGATTTGGAGATTTCCTTGCTGATTGGATATTTGACTAGAGATCTGATAGAGTTCACGTTCTATATTTTGTTTGGTTTGCTGAGTGCTATGAAGATCTATCTGATTAGCGTTTAAGTCATTATTCTTGACAGTAACTTTGGATTGAAAATCTGATAGTTTTTTATGCATCTCTTCAATATCAACTAGATACTTGTCATACTGTTTTTGCAGGTTCTCTAAGATTTGTTTACGGCCTAGTTGGACACCCTCAAACAAGGTATTGGACCCACCGTATATTGCTCCTTTGGTAGATATGCGATATTGCTCATGGTCTAGTATTATGATGCTATCGACGGCATTTTTCTTGCTGCTCGATGACTTGGCGATGTATACGCTCTGTGTAAGATATTCGATGAGTTTTTTATCCTTCTTATGGAACTTAAGTACATCAATCAATCGAATATGGTCTTTTAATTCAGGAGTATCATTGACTAATGATATCTCGTCTGCAATAATGAGATTGGTCTTGCCTTTCTGAGCTTGACTAACCATCGCAAGTAACTTGTTAGCTTGTTTTCTATCCTTGGCGATGATGTGGTGTAGCTTGTCTTGGAAAAACAACTCAATAACACCTGTATACTGCTCATTTGTAACTGTTATTAAGTCAGATATCGTGACCAGAGATTTATCTTCTGACTGTAGAAATGCCACAGACTGCGGGATTCCCTCATTCTTTTCAATGACATTTTTTAGGAATTTGATGCGCTGTTGCAATGAAGATTGATCTAACTCTGCATGTTGGAGACTCTTCTTATGTTCATCTAATTTGGCTGAGGCCTTTTCGGCATTCTGCGATGATTTTTCGATGAGCTCTTGGATCTTCTCGTGTTCTTTGGAGACATCTTTCAACTTCTTATTGAGCTCTTTTTCTCTCTTTTCAAGTGGTTTACTATTTTCTTTTAAGACATTGATACGCTGTTGTAACTGCTCGATTCCAGAGAGTGTCATGTGATGTTCTGTCTTCAATGATTCAAACGACAGTTGTGCCGTACGAACCACCTGTTGTCTTTGTGCTGCTTCTGTCTTAATCAGTGTCTCTTTCTGTCGTAATTCTTGATGTTCTTTTTGAATTGATTCAAATTCATATTGGGCTTTCGTTGCTTCTGCTTTTAGCTCATTAAGCTCCGCAACAATAGTCCCCATACTTTCTTCAACAAGCTCAACTCTGTCGGTAGATTCTTTAATCTTTTTCTCTTCCTGCGTAATTAGAGCCTTGTTATTAGAGACTTGATTATTGGCATTAATGATTTTCTGATTGAGCAGGTTTTTACTGTTTTCTTTTTGGCCTAAATCTTCAATGAGTGAGTTATAAGTTTTCTGATCTTTATTGAGACTCAACTCTGAATCGAGGATATCCTTTTTATGTTTTTCAATAGTTGCATCTAAAGTCTTTATCTCTGTCTCTAACTTAAGTTTATGATCCTTTTCTGTGGTGACCTTACTTGATAGCTCTGATATAGATTCATTAATCACTTTGACTTCCATGGAAGCAGCCAACAGTGAAGTGTCTTTATAGCTCTCTTTTAGCGTATTGAACTTTTCGGTTCTCTTAGCTTGACGCTCAAACGAGCTCATGTTTTTTTCAATCTCATATAGGAGATCATTAACCCTATCAAGATCTTCCTTTGTACTGCGTAACTTGGACTGAGTCTCTTTTTTACGGATTTTATATTTCGTGATACCTGCTGCTTGCTCAATCATGTATCGTCGAGATCCTCCATTGTCATGTAGGATGTCCTCAACCATATTGAGACTTATAATTGCATATGAATTAGATCCTATGCCACTATCTATGAACAGAGAAGTAATATCCTTTTTCCGGCAAGTAACATCATTGAGTCGGTATTCACTACTGCCATCTCGATACAAGATGCGTGAGATACTTACCTCGTTATAATCTGTCGGTAGAACATTCTTAGTGTTGTCAAACGTCAATGTAGCCCGAGCTACTCTACCCTCTTTACGAGTTTTAGTGCCATTGAATAATACATCAGACATGGAGTCAAGCCTAAGCTCGGAGGTCTTCTGCTCTCCAAGAACCCATCGCACAGCATCTACGATATTAGACTTACCTGAGCCATTGGGGCCTACTATACCAATCAGGTTTTCGCTAAAATTGATAACTGTATCATCAGCGAAACTCTTGAATCCCTTTATGCTCAGGCTTTTTAAGCGCATCGAGCAAAGATAGAATTTGTAGCAAAATTCACTTGAGTTGTTGCTCTAATATGTCAAGCCAGTTTTTATAGGCAGATTTCTGGTCTGAGGTTTCTGGATTAGGGCTATAGAATTTGACATACTGGAGGTTGCTCATAGCCGTCTCAATATCCTCAAAATCTCCGATGGCAACAGCACTCGCCCTGGCAGCTCCAATGGCTCCTGTAGTATTTACAAGTCTTATGGTAGAGCCCGTCAGGTCGCTGATCATCTGTCCAAACACAGTTGATTGAAACATGTTATCATTTCCAGCTATAATCTCATCAAAGGCGAGACCCATTTCCTTCATGATATTAATGCCATATACGAATGAAAATGCAATACCCTCAAGTGTCGCTCGGACATAGTGTGCTTGTTCATGTCGATTAAAAGAAAGTCCATGAAATTGTGCGCCTAATTCCCGATTGCCGAGCATTCTCTCTGCGCCATTGCCAAACGGTAGAAAGCTAAGTCCATCTGAACCGATAGCTACCTGAGAGGCTATTTCTTCAAGTTCTTGATAGCTCTGATGTGATCCTGTAATCTGACGTATATGATTGTAGGCTATTCCAGTTCCATTGATGCATAGGAGCACTCCTATATTGGCTTGTTCTGTGCTGTAATTAATATGAGCAAAGTTGTTTACTCTAGACAGTGGGTCGTATTTCTTATGATCAATAACGCCATATACGACTCCAGAGGTGCCACCTGTGGCTGCTACTTGCCCAGGTCGCAAGACGCCTAATGAAAGCGCATTATTAGGTTGATCTCCAGCGCGATATCCAATAGGGATACCTGCAACCAGTCCCGTCTGCTGCGCCGCAAGAGCAGTAGTAGTGCCCTGCAAGGATATGGTAGGGCAATGGTCAGGGAATATATCCGCGTTAAATCCATAGGTGCTAAGAATAGATTGTGATAGCTGGTCATCTTGAAAGTCCCATAATATTCCTTCCGACAAACCTGAAATGGTTGTTTTGACTTTACCTGTTAGCATCATGGCAATATAATCTCCAGGTAGCATAGCTTTGTAGACTTGCTGATAGAGCTCAGGTTCGTGCTGTTTAATCCAAGCTAGCTTAGACGCCGTGAAGTTTCCAGGACTATTCATATGTCTAGCAAGACACTCTTGACTGTCGATATTTTCAAAAGCTTCCTTGCCTATAGCTATAGCACGGCTATCACACCAGATTATTGCTGGACGTAGCACCTCAAGCTTACTATTCACCACTACCAGGCCATGCATCTGATAGGAGATGCCTATAGACCTAATTTGCTTAGGATCTACGTCTGAACTCGTTAATAAATCTTTGGTTGCGATACAAAGATGTTCCCACCATACTTGAGGCTCTTGTTCTGCCCAACCTGGATTATGGGATATCATGCTTAGTTCCTCTTGCGGAGATCGCACGCTCATCACTTCGATATTTTGCTCGATATCTACAAACGAAGCCTTAATAGATGAACTCCCGATATCATAGCCTAATGCGTACACAATTAAATACTTTTAATGAGGTATAGATGTCCAATAATAAGATTAATTATGCAGTCTTTATGATCTCTCCAACTAAGTAGATATGAATATTGAACAGACCTCTCGACTTCTTGGATTAAGTGCTCATCGTGTGCAACATGGAGAGCATGCACAGTTGCATTTGTCAGAAAAAGCTATCCATATTACACCCTCTATTGAGGAGGCCTTGGTGAATAGTCTTGTCTTGCCAATGATAGATCGCGAAGAAGATTTTCAGTTTACATTTAGTAATGATGATCATAAATTGAATCCTTTGTTTCAGCTGTCAAACACCATATTTCAATCGAATGAAGATTTTCACAGGACTGGACAGTCGATGATAAAGCACCTTTTTCAATGTTCTAACCATCCTAATATCAAGAGTGGTGATGTTATCATCATGTACATTGAAGATATACCCTACTATGATGAATTAGTAAGTGGGATCGGAATCTTCAAATCGGAATCCCTTGAGCAGTACATCACTTTTGATCAGGATGAACAACAGATTAACATAAATATCGAGCTTGGCGTATCTGTCAACAAGTTAGATAAGGCGGCACTGATACTCAATACCGATGGAGATCAAGGCTTCATTGTAAAGATGAGCGATCGAACTAATGGCAAACAAGAAGCACAATATTGGGAGCAAGATTTTCTGAACGTCAAGACTAAGGATAGCCCATACCATACTACGACTAAGTACATGAACCTGACAGAGAGCTATCTGAAGCATCAGATCAATCAGGAATTTGATATTGACCCCTTACATCAAAAGGTGCTATTGAAAGAGAGCATAGATTTCTTTAAAGAAAATCCATCATTTACTCAAGAAGAATATAAAAATCACGTGCTTCAAAACACTGATGTTATGGAGTCATTTGATTCGTTCAGTGCGGGATATCAGCGCGAGTTAGAGGTTAAGTTTGATGATACAATTACTGTTTCCCCAAAGGCAATTAAGAAGAGTCAAAAGTACTTCAAATCAGTGTTGAAACTGGACAAGAATTTTCATATTTATATCCACGGTGACCACAGTCAAATAGAACGAGGTACTGATTCTGATGGTAGAAAATTTTATAAAGTGTATTACCAAGAAGAACGATAACTTAGATGCGAGTCTATTGTAATTAAATAAGAAATTTCACTGCAATGAAAGATTTTGACTGGACCTCATTCACCCGAAAAATAGCTGTTAAAGCACCTCTGTCTTCGCTTTATGACGCTTGGACGATTCCAGAAGAACTAGAAAGATGGTTTCTGAGTACTGCGCATTATACACGATCAGATGGATCTATAGTTGGCGCTCAGGAGCGTATAGGGCCGTCGGATCATTACAAGTGGTCATGGCATACTTGGGATATCGTAGAGGAAGGAACAGTAATAGATCTTAATGGCATCGATCAGATGTCGTTTTCATTTGCAGGAACATGTCCAGTAGAGATCAAGCTTGAGCAACTCCACGAAGAAGTGTTGGTTACGCTTATTCAAAGTAATATACCTATAGATGACCTGTCTAAAAAAGATATAAGGCTGGGATGCTTTGAGGGTTGGTCCTTCTATATGACGAATCTTAAGTCTGTATATGAAGGAGGACTCGATCTAAGAAATATGAATGAGGGAATCAAAGGAGTCATTAATTCATAACGAAGCTGACGTCTTAATGATCTTAACATATTTTTTAGGCATTTCAATCGATTCTTCGACTATTGCTTGAGTCATCGGATGTTTAAACTTTAGCCCCGTAGAACTCAGAAAGAGACCAGAAGATTTAGAGACCTTTCCCTCAATAAAATACTTCTTATCTCCTAGTATCGGTGTGCCATTCTCAAGCATGTGTATACGCAGCTGATGACGCCTACCTGTAATCGGATGAAGCTTTACAAGACTCAATGAATCATATTTATCTGAGTCTATAGACTTCAACACTTCATACCGAGTCTCGGCAGACTTTGTCTTAATGTGTGTGTCTATAGTTCCCTCTCCTTTGATTTCTCCCATCACTATAGCGTGGTATGTTTTCTCGATTTTCTTTTGGGCAAACAAATCCGACAAGGCGGTATGACAGCTTCTGGTTTTAGCAATTAATAATAAACCAGAAGTTGCATGATCTAATCTATGTACGGGTAGTGGACGAGGAAGGTTATCCACTTCGTTAGATGGCCTGAGCGTTTTAGGTAAGGCATTCTCCAAAGTTCTTTTTTGATTCCCGCTAACTACTATGCCTGCTGGCTTCAAGACTATAGCTAAATAGTCATCCTCATATATCACATTGATATCAAGTTTGATTGAAGGCTTATAATCACGAGCTTCCAGAAGGCTGATGGTCTCGTGTCCGCTAATGAGCTTGCCTGTAGTACCTCTCTGGCCATCAACGGTAATGAGGCCTTTCGAAATTGCTTTTTTTATCCCTTTCCTTGAGCTGATCACCTCAAATATGCCAACGGCATAGTCAGACAATCGCTGAGCTCGATCAAGCTCAGGAACTATATGTTTTTCTATCGTGTTCAAGGAAACGAAGATATAGATTAAGACTGCAGTTAACTAATAATTATCACGAATGCCTAATATTCAGACAAAAACACTAACTGAGCTAGCTTTCTGGGGTGATTATTTTACTTAACACATCCAAGAACAACTTACTATATTTATACTAACTAACAACACTAACTATGTATCGACTAATCCTTCTATTAGCCCTTCTCTTTGTTTTAACATCTGACTCTGAAGCCCAGCTCTTTAAAAAAGTTCTTGACCGAACTGCAGATAAACTTGCTGACCGAGTTGAAGATAGAATTGTAGAAGAAGTTTCTACAGAACTGGCCAACATGGCGGTGAGACCTCTGGATAACTACATGGATCAACTCTTTAGACAACGTTATAAAGAACAACACGGAAAGGAATGGGATGACTCAGCGTATGAAAATGATGAGGAGCGCCAAGCGGCGATGGGTGCAGTATGGGCTTCGATGTTTGGTAGTGTCGAGTTGCCAGAGGAATATTCCTTTTCAAAAGCCGTGGAGATAGATGTCTATGACTATGGTGCTCAGTCTGCTAATACGATGTGGATGATTTTTGGTTCTGATGATTCATTGTTTGCGATGGAACAAGAAGATAAAGGAGTGAAACAGCTTATCGTTTATGATTTTGAGAATGATGTAATGTCAATATTTAATCAGACAGAAAAAACTGCTATGGCAGTTTCAGGAGTGATGGGATTGAGTAAGGCATTTATGCCTATGGTAGAGCAAGAGATGAAAAAAGAAATGGAGCGTACGACAGTCACTAAGATTAATGGGAAATCCTTGTTAGGTTGCCAGACTCAAGGATACAGTTTTAAGAATGAAGATGAGGAATCAGAATTTTACATCTGCTCCGATGCGGGAATAAGTTGGGGGAATTCCTATGGCAACTTGATGGAGCAGTTATCGCCTACTTTTTATCAAGAAAATGAAGTCTATAACGATGTTAAAAATGGTATGCTCATGTTAGCAACTACTAAGAGATCTAAGGACAATAAGGTCTCTAAATGGGTAACCAAGCAGATCGTTGACACAGACTACAACATTAAGACATCAGAGTATCAGATGAGCAGTAGCTTTCAGAATTAGATTAAATTACCTGATTATCTTAGTCATTTGTCTATAGCTTAATATTTGTCGCCAGCTAAACTATACTTCGTTTAGTTATTTGCTTATGATTTTGTCATACGCCAAGAGAATGCTGAGCTAGCCGTTGGATTTATTCACCGATCATTATCTTAAGACTTTAATCAGCCAGACTCAATTGCTTATTGATCAATATCAGTCCTTGCCAATTGTGCTAATTACCGCTTTGGAATTTGGATATAGGTGTTGCGATTTCATCGAGTTGGCATCCTACGACTGATCTGATATATCTGATCAGAAAACAAGTTTTAGATGTAAAGGAGATTTATTCTTAGATTTCATGAGAACCAATTATTCATTCGTATGGATTTCTTTTTTGTCTTTGGTTTTCCTAGTTCACCATTGCTTCTTTTTCTATGGCCATTTTGGCTATGATGATATGCATTATGCTCGGCTGAGTGTCAATCTCCTCAATGGATCTTGGGATATGCTGGATCACTATAGCCATCGGCTTACAGTTATTTGCCTCACCTCTCTATCCTACTCCATTTTTGGAATCAATGATTTTGCAGGTGCATTCTTTCCATTATTAATGAGTATTGCGATATGTATGATGATTCTTCATGTTCTCAGCAAACATGGAACGCTCATTCAAGCGCTGGGATTGACTTTGTATTTTATATATCAGTGGTGCCTGTTTTACAGTGATAAGTTAATGGCTGATATTTATGTGAGCTTTTTTATGACAATGGCATACTACAGCCATTGGCTGGTTATGTCAGGCAAAATGAGAAGTACTCATGGTGCAATCATATTAGGAAGTGCAATGTTATGTTCTTTTTGGGCTAAAGGCACATTCATTTTATTACTGCCTCTTTTCTTTTTTCTCTTTATTACTGATTTCAGTTCTGAGAGATTGCAGCATTTTTGGATGATCGCCACAGTTACAATAGCAATAATAGGTTCAATTTATCTCAGTTGGAATTATGTATTGTTCGACAATCCACTCATTCGTCTAGATATGATAGAGCGAGGATCTTATGTCAATGAATGCTCTTATGCCCATTATGGTGTTGAGAAGATCGTAGAGCGAGTCACGTTTGACTTTGGAAAATTCATCGTTGAAGAGCGACTCTATATCTATCTCATTCTTATGATCTTGGTAGTTGCTTTACAAAAGAAATCTCCTCACTCTAAAGTGTTTAGAAGCAACGACATTGTCACTATATTGATCATCGTGTTATCTATGAATTTTATGACGATCTCTGTTAGAGAATACAATCCATTCTGTCTTGACCCGAGACACTTTATGATGACAATACCGATATTATCTATTGCAGCAGCAAGGATTATATCTACTGTGTCAAAGCCAATTCAAAAAGGTACTTTATTCATCGCAGTTCTCTTCCTTTACCCTACCCTTCAATATAGCATCGACTCGCGCAGACTGAACTATCCACAGATAAAAGAATCCATCCTGATGACAATGGATCAGATAGTACACAAAGAAAGCCCTAAAGTCTTTGCAAGTCAGGTCATGATTAATCTGATGGATTACTATAGTGGTTTTAAATTAGGAAGCCGTCTTGAGATAATTGACATAGAACTAATTGAATCGATTGAATGCGGAGATATCGTCATAAGAAATTGGTTTGCAGAATTTCATTCCAATCTTGCTCCAGACAAGTACGACGTGATTATTTCAGGGTACACTGATCTCACAGATAATGAAAAAAGTAGATTAAGCTTATATCAGAGGTCATGTGATTAGTGTCCCAATCATGAGTTCATGTTTGGTAGCTCACTCCTTAGTTCTTTGTTATCAATTAGGTGATTTATCAATCGCTCTGACCAAAATGGCGCTAGTGAGATTCCTTTAGTACCAAGTCCATTGAATAAGATTAGGTTGGGGTGCTCATGATGTCGACCGATTAATGGTTTGCGATATTTGGTAGCGGGACGCACACCTGCAAGATGATCGATGATTTCGTAATCAAGCTTGAGATATGTGTTGAGGTAATTTGTGAGTTCGCTTCGCCCGTTTTCTGTAGGCCGTTCATTTTCAAAGTCCCACGAGTAATTGCTGCCTACCCAAAACATGCCTTCTTCATCTTGCGGAACGAAAAATTTATGGTACTTCAGGATGTGGGAATGAGGGAACGATCCTTTCATTTTTATTCTGAGTACTTCACCTTTAGCAGGGCGAAATGGTCGGTCGTTAAAGAAAGGGTTGTGCCGTACTCCCCACCCTTCAGCACATATGAGATATGTACATCGGATATCACCAACTTGGACATGTGATGAACTGATTATGATCTCGTTATAATCTACTGATTCTTCGATCAATTGTCCATTATCTAATAGATATTTCCTCAGGTCTTTTATGAGTTGACCAACCTCTACATTGTAGCTCCTGCGCACGATACCAAATGATCGAGCTTCATTCAACAATGACTGATACTCGGGCCCGTCATAGGCTCCTCCTATATATGCTTGATATCCGAGGTCCGCCTCACGTATATGCCACTGATTCTCTTGCTCTATGGAGTCTATAGATCTGACTATCGGTCTGTTATTGATATATGAGTTTCCAAGTAATTGCTCCATTTCTTGGTATATCTTGATAGATTGGGGTAACAATTCATCGATCATCCAGGACTTCACATAGTTACGACCTGTTATAGGATTTATCAATCCAGATGAGACTGATGATGCTCCGGTAGTCGATCCCTTGTCGATGACGAGGAAGGAAATATCACGGTTGATCAGTTGTAATGCAAGTGTACTCCCTGCAATGCCTTGACCTATGATGACTACCTCGACGTCCATAAGTGCAAATGTAGTCTGCTGACAATAATATTCTGAAATGTTACTTCCCTAATGTGTTTAACCCAATGACGCCTTATAGGTCTCTAAACAGCGTTGTCGAGCATACTTATGATCAACAATAGGATCGGGATATGCATCAGTGCCATACTCGGGAATCC
Organism: uncultured Saprospiraceae bacterium; assembly: GCA_964489125.1. Taxonomy (GTDB): domain Bacteria; phylum Bacteroidota; class Bacteroidia; order Chitinophagales; family Saprospiraceae; genus GYS-P2D. Next base: position 90,080 of record CAZAXY010000001.1, on the reverse strand, counting down.
ATTTTTTGATATAGACGAGTTCTTTGTCAAACTTCAGGAGTTGTGATGCGGGATTAAATATCCTGAAGTATGGTGCAGCATCTGTGCCACTGCCTGAGGCCCATTGCCAACCTCCATTGTTGCTGGCAAGATCAAAGTCCAAGAGTTTTTCTGCGAAGTATGCCTCCCCTATTCGCCAGTTGATGAGTAGGTGCTTGGTCAGAAAACTCGCTGTTACCATCCTTACACGATTGTGCATATATCCTGTTGTGTTCAGCTCTCGCATGCCTGCGTCAACCATTGGATATCCGGTCTTACCCTCCTTCCAAGCTTGAAGATCTGCCTCGTCAGTTCTCCACGCAATCAAGTCATATTTGGGTCTGAATGCGCCATCAACTACATGTGGAAAATTAAATAGAATCTGACTATAGAAGTCTCTCCAAATTAGTTCGTTAAGATAGACATTATTAAGTTTCTTGGCCTTAAGAGCCTTCTCTCGGATACTTATGGTGCCGAACCTAAAATGGATGCCAAGCTTAGAAGTACTATTCTCCAGACCAGGGAAATTTCTGGTTTTGTCATAGTTCTTAATGACTTCTTGACTGACGCTCACGCTGGGTATATTGGTTGTTGATCTATCAAAATTCATCTCATCAAGAGAGATCATGGGATCGTGCTGAGACATAGCAAGATTAGCCAATAACCGCTCTGAAGGATAGTGTTGTAGGCCATGCTCTTCAAGCCAGACTAACCATTTTTTCTTGTATGGTGTGAACACGGTATAGGGCTTCTCACTATTGCTAAGGATCTCTTGTTGTTCAGTGATGACATGATCCTTGAAGTCGTGATATGTCCCGCCATATGACTCTATCAGAGCTCGTACTGAATGATCCCGAGCCAGGGCATAAGGCTCGTAATCTCTATTAGCGTAGATCGCCTTAACATTATAGGCCGCAATTATTTTTTTATATACCTCCAGCGGATCACCAAAGTAGACTTTCAGGTCCGATCCTCGTTGTACTAAGTCATCTTTTATTATGCTAACAGTCTTATGAATGAAAGTGACACGAGCATCATCTCTCGGCAATTCATCGAGGATATTGCTGTCAAAAATGAATACCGGTATGACGGGAAATCCTGATTTCAGTGCTTCATATAGCCCATGATTGTCATGAAGACGCAAATCTCGCCTCATCCAATACAAAGTGATTCCATTGGAGATATCCGTCATTTGTTTTATACCAATATTGTTATAGTATTACTAATTAGTCATAGTTATCTTTGTTTATAACATCAATTAGTTTATCACCCTATGAGACTATTAGCATTGACTATATCGTCAGTCCTATTATTTAGTTGCCAAGAGAAAAAGGATCCGGCAATAGAAACCTTGGATAAATTGCAGCGAGAGTTAGAGATTCAACCTAGCGAGGAGCGAGCCAAGTCTTTCTTAGATGCTGCTAATGATTACATCTCCGAGCATTATGAGGAATATGAGCTTATAGAGCCCTATCTAACTCAAGGAGCTAAGGTTTCTAAAGATTATGGGTTTCTTGATCAGACACCAAACTTCCTACTTCGCATACTTCGCTCTAAGGAGTATCAAGGAGATAAGACTTCTTACCTTATAGATCTGGGAGATATTATGATCAATCTCAATAAAGTCCATGCCTCCAATATTATTTATAAAGAATTGCACCAAAAAGATCAGAACAACCCTGAGATCAATAAAAGACAGGTGTTAGTGGATAGTGTTGCTCGTAGCAAATCAAATTATTTGCAGTATCTATTTGACCAAGTAACTGTTGATCCAGACCAGATTGGGATAAATAAGAAAGCTGCATTAAAATACGTCGATGCAGCAGAAGTATATGCCTTAGTCAGACCTGATGAGAATCACACTGCAGATTACTTGTACAAGGCCGCTGAGATTGCAAGGAGCTTGCGTACCATTCCTAAGGCGATGAGCATATATGACTGGATCATTGAGGATTATCAGGATTATGAGGATATCCCAACAGTCACCTTCATTAAAGGATTTATACTTGAGCAAGAATATAAAAAGCCTGAAGCAGCCCGTGAAGTTTATGAGACCTTCTTAGAGCGGTACCCTGACCATCAGATGGCAGAAAGTGCTCGCTTTTTACTTAAGAATATGGGTAAGTCTGACGAAGAAATCTTGCAAGCAATTGAAGCTAACCAATCTGCGAATTAGTCATTATAGTTTAACTATTGCGGTGTCATAGGGCTTCAGTCTATTACCATCGACTATCAACTCTACAGTGCAGGTATAAATAGAATTCACACCTTTAAGAGCTTTGGCAGTTTTAGCAAGAGCTTTGCTCACTATGCTCTTCTCTCCAAAGTTATCCATCGAAGATAGTTTAAGTTGGTATGCTATCTCAAAATTGAACTCTTTTAGTTCTTCTGCTGTAATCTCCAGGTTAAGCGGGATCTCAGATCTTCCAATTGTATATATATCTGACAGTTTGGACTTTCGTCTACCACGAGTATATTTCTCTTTGACTGTTACAATCATTGAGTTGACATGTTGAGCAGACGCTGTACTTAGTGCTACTCTGCCAGAAATTAATTGTTGAGATTTATCAACATCTACTTCAATTATAGAGATTTTTGCACCTTCTATTCCCAACCAATTTTTGACCTTCTCAAACATACTTTACAATTTACAAGACTTATGGTCCATAGTCTTGATAATTATATCAACGAAATAAAACTATCGATGAGTTCAAAGTTGAGCATGAGATTACAAAATACCTATCCAATGAGGAGCTATTATTGCAATAGCCAAGATGATGACCTGAATAACCAAGAATGGAATCACGCCTCTATAAATCTGCGCTGTCTTAACTTCAGGAGGGCAAACTCCTTTGAGATAAAATAGAGAAAATCCGAATGGTGGAGTAAGGAAAGAGGTCTGTAGATTCAGAGCTAACAAGATACCAATCCATATCAAGTCCATATCATATGCGATGAATATTGGAGCCACAACAGGCACTACAATGAAGATAATCTCAATGAAATCAATGAAGAATCCCAAAAGAAATACCGCCACCATAACCAGAACTAAAAATAGTGGCCCAGAAAGATTAGAAGTTTCAATTAGGTCTATAAGGAAGCGATCCCCTCCTAATCCTCTAAAAACTAAAGCAAAGGTGGTCGCACCTATTAATATCAAAAACACCATACTGGTGAGGTGAGTAGTGCCTTGCATCACCTCTTTAAGAACTTTAGTATTGAGGCGTCCTTGGCTCAATGTTAATATGATAGCGCCTAATGCCCCAACAGCTGCCGCTTCAGTAGGACTTGCGATACCTGTAAATATCGAACCTAATACTGCAAGTATGAGTATTAAGGGTAACAGAAAGGCCTTGAGAACCTGTCCAGCATTGACTTCCACATTTGCCGTCTGGTTGTTTAAGGGTGCTATCTCAGGTTTGAGTAATGAGATAATCAGTATGTACATTATATATGCCAGAACTAATATCATTCCAGGCCAAAACGCTGCCTTGAACAGGTCACCGACTGATACATTGAGCACGCTACCTAGAAGAACTAATACTACCGACGGAGGGATGATCTGACCTAAAGTCCCTGAAGAGACTATTGTTCCAGTGGCTAATTCTACCTGATATTTATTCTTAAGCATGGTAGGTAGGCTGATAAGCCCCATGGTAACCACTGTCGCACCCACTATGCCTGTAGATGCCGCCAGAAGCGCCCCAACAATGATTACTGACACGGCAAGCCCTCCCCTTATACGTCCAAATAGCGACGACATTGTATTAAGCATGCTCTCTGCAAGGCCGGATTTCTCTAACATCAACCCCATAAAGACAAATAACGGCACAGCCAGAAGCACGACATTTTGCATAGTACCCATAATTCGCAATGGGAGTAGATCGAAGAAATCTGGTATAAAGAAGTATCCAATAATGACCGACAGGCCTCCTAGGACAAAGGCGACCTGTACCCCTGAAAGGATACAGATGAATATTAGCAAAAATAGTATCAGTGCAATCCAAGCCACTTAATCTGGTTTATTTAATACAATTGACTTAATCAGAATCGATAGTGCCTGTACAAGTAATAGAAAGTATCCACAGAATATAATTGACTTAACTATATATCTCGCGGGCAATCCACCTGGCTGGGGCGACCCCTCTCTAAATGAGAAAGAATTAAGGGCATAATCCCATGATGATGTCAATATGATCAAACACCACGGGATGGCGAATATAAGAATGCCTAGTGCATTGACGAGTCTTCTTCTTTGAGGAGAATAGTTTTCATAGAATAAGTCTACCCTGACATGTTTGTCATGAAGCAAGGTATATGACGCCCCAAGCAGAAACAATACCGAGAAAAGGTGCCACTCCATTTCTACCATCCAAATTTTAGAAGTATTGAGAAAGTAGCGCATGATGACGTCAACACAGATCAGTAAAATCAATAACAATGATATCCAGGAGACCAGCTGTCCAATTCGATCAATAACCCGATCAATAGCACTGCTAATCCTTAAGAGGACAGATTTCATATCATATCATTGATAACCTTTAACCAGGCTTCTGACATCAGGTAAGATCCAGCTAAGGAAGGATGAACACCGTCAGGGCACCAGTATTGTACTGGATATTTTTTTAATGCTTCATCAAATATTGACTGGAGCGGTATAAATGCCGCATCCATTTCTTCAGCAACCATTCTACAATTAGACTGATAAATAGGAAATCCACTAGCCCATACTTCATTGTCAATTGCTGTGCCACCAGGAACATAGAAGGGCTCCGCAATGATCATCTTGATATCAGGAAAATAGTTCTTTGTGGACTTGAGCAACTCCAATAGGTCTGATTTGTAAACATCTGGGCCTGCGGCATATGCATGCGTCATAGTATGCCAATAATCGTTAACACCGATCATGACACTTAGGATATCGGGCTTAAGATTTAAGCAGTCGTCTATCCAGCGTTCCTTGAGCTGATGAACTTTATGTCCACTTATTCCTCTATTGTAAATCCTCAAGGACTTCTCTGGATTTGCGCCAAGCAGTTCTGTTGCAATCTGTGACACATATCCTTGGCCCATGCCGCTTGTACTATTTGCATAATAATTGCCGCGATCTCTTCCTCCATCGGTAATAGAGTCTCCTTGGAATAATATAGTCAACTGGTCCTCATAGCCCGTGCTCTTTAAATTGAGCATAGGGCTGGCGGCAATCAAGGTTCCGAGATAATGTGAAAACTCTCTTCTAAGCATGGCTCGATAATTATGCAGACAATGTAAGTTATAGAACCTTGAATCCACAAAAAAAAGGGGCAGATGTTCTTCTGCCCCTTTGATTTAATCTATTTCTTTGTCGATCACTCGCCGCCTCCGAGGCTTTCAAGTTTATCTTTATACACATTAGATTTCTCAAAGTTATCTTGACGTGCAAAGATTTCTTTGAGTGCTATAATTGTGTTTCTATCTTGACCATTAATGCTATCTGCCTTCAAGAAATAAGGTAGAGCTTGCGCAAATAGTCCCGACATCTTATCCTTGATTTCATTGTACTTCGCCTCGCCCGCTTTACTGAAGTCATTAGCTACTTCATTGAGAGAAGGTGTGTATCCTGCAGCTTTATTGTAGTACAATGCTCCTAGACTATAATTAATATCAAAGTCTTCAGGTGCCGCCTCTACTGCTTGCTGATAGTAACCTAAGGCACTCTCAAAGTATTCATTAGCCTGATCAGCTTCACCAGCTTCATTAGACTGAACTTGTAATTGGTCATACACTTGTCCTAGAGTCAGAATCAGTGATTGATTGGTAGGTTCTTTTTCTAATGCTTCTTTTAGGTTGCCTATCATCTTACTCAATTCACCCGCAGCCAAGTAATGATTAATCTCAGAGAATAAAAGCCCAGAATCATCTGGAAATTGTTTTCTACCCTCCTCTAAGAATGGTAGTCCCGCATCAGTATTTCCTAAGGCCTTATTAGATTCGTAGATTAATTGATATGTCGAAGGATCGCTATAGTTAGCATCGATAGCTGCTGAGAGAAAGTCGATTGAGTTCTGATATTTTTCAGCATAGTATGCAGTTAACCCTGCAAAGAATTTCTTTTCTCCCAGAAGTCCTTCTCCATCTAGTCTGCTCGTTTCCCCTTTAGATTTAATGAGCTCGCTTGCAGCCATTTCAGTCACAAAGTTGTCATATGCTCCTGAGTAATTTTCCACTTGATATTGGTCTATACCAATATTATTTAATAGCTCCTCAGACTGCAACAAACCTGCCATTGCCTTCTTGATGTCCCCTTTTTTAGAGGCTAATTCTAAAGCTTTACTGTAAGCCTCATAAGCACTTAATCCTACCGATGGGTCTGATATTACAGCTTCAGGATTAAGCAATTTGCCTTTGATTTGAGCATCTCCAGAGTTATAGAATATATCTCCACGTGTAATCCAAGCTTTGGCACTTGATGCCACCTTAGAATCTTTAAATGCTTCTGCGATATGTGTTTTGGCTTCATCTAAAGCGCCTGGGTTGCCAAAAGGATCTGCACTAAATTCGCTAAATGCTTTTGACGCGAGTTTTAAGCTTTTATCACCTTGTGCAAAAGATGTCTGCACAATCATAAGGGTGAGTAAAACTATTCCGATTAACCTTTTCATTAGAAAATTTTTGTTTCAAGTATTATTTACGTTGTCCTGACGTGATCGTACTCCATCACATCTTTAAAAAAAGCTTAAAAATAATATTTTGAAATGTTAAGGCATTAATTATTCTTCTTCCGAATTTTCTCCCCTAACATCTCTGACCACTCCGATGTCTGCGATTTGATCTTTGTTACCAATATTAATCACTTTGACTCCTTGAGTAGCACGTCCCATGATCCTAAACTCTCCAGCATTAATCCTGATGACAATACCATTCTTAGTTGTTACGATTAAGTCATCATCATCTGCGATCCCTTTGATGGCAAAAACACTACCAGTTTTGTCTGTCACATTAAGAGTCTTTACACCCTTGCCACCTCTATTCGTCTTACGATAATCTTCTTTATCAGATCGCTTACCGAAACCTTCATCACTCACTACGAATATGCTCGTTGTAAAGTCATCTTGAGGTATACATACCATTCCAACGACTTCATCCTGATCATTGTCGAGTGTTATTCCTTTTACACCCGCAGCACTTCGTCCCATTGCACGAACCTTACTCTCATCGAACCTAATTGCACGACCGCCTCGATTAGCTAAGAATACATCATTGGCTCCATCGGTGAGTTTTACACCCAAGAGTTGATCTCCCTCATTAATGGTAATTGCATTGATACCATTCGTACGTGGACGACTGAATGCCTCGAGATTAGTCTTTTTAATAATTCCTTTTTTTGTGCAAAACATGATAAAATGCTCATCTAAGAACTCTTTATCCTTTAGGTCCTTAACAATAATATAGCCTTTGACATTATCTGTTTTAGGAATGGCTATGATGTTTTGAATCACTCGCCCTTGAGCGTTTTTAGAGGCTTCTGGTATCTCATATACCCTCACCCAAAAACACCTTCCTTGCTCGGTGAATAAGAGTAAGTAGTTATGCGTATCAGCGACAAATAAGTGCTCCACAAAATCTGCATCACGAGTCTTGCTTCCCTTCGATCCTCGTCCTCCCCTGCCCTGGGACTTATATTCTAAAGCTTTCGTGCGTTTTACATATCCGAGACTCGAGATAGTGATAACCACTTCATCGTTAGGAATCATATCCTCTATAGATATCTCTCCATCAGCATGAGAGATCTGTGTACGACGATCATCCCCGAAAGTCTCTCTGACCTCGCTCAGTTCGTCTTTAAGAATAGTCTTACGCCTCCCCTCATTCGCTAGGATGTCCTTATAGTCTGTAATCTTAGCCATTAACTCGTCATACTCTAATTGAACCTTCTCACGCTCTAAACCAGTGAGTTTCATTAGTCTCATGTCGAGTATTGCACGAGCCTGAATCTCCGTCAATTTAAATGTTGACATCAGCCCTTGTCTTGCAGTCTCTACGTCTTTAGACTTTCTGATCAGTGCTATGACCTCATCAAGATTGTCAAGAGCAATTAGGAGGCCCTCTAATATATGAGCTCGTTCCTCAGCTTTGCGCAGATCATATTGAGTGCGACGTGTGATGACCTCCAATCTGAACTTGATGAATTCTTCCATCAATTGTTTCAGATTCAATGTTAAGGGACGCCCATTAACGAGAACTACGTTATTAACTCCGTACGAAGTCTGGAGCGGTGTAAACTTGTAAAGTTGACTGATCACCACATTGGCGATGGCATCCATCTTGAGATCGAGGACGATTCTAACACCATGCCTATCTGACTCATTTCTAATAGCGGATATGCCTTTGATTTTTTCTGCTTCTACAGCATCTCGTATCTTAAATACGAGAGATTGTTGGTTGACCTGATACGGAATCTCAGTAATTACAACCTGGTCTCGATTGTTTCGTGTCGTCTCGACCTCAACTTTTCCTCTGAGAATAATCTTGCCTCTACCTGTTTCAAATGCATTCTTTATTCCCTCTGTACCATAGATGATTCCTCCCGTTGGAAAATCAGGACCTTTGACATACTGCATCAGGCCCTCCGTATCCAACTCTGGATTATCCACTAATGCGGCAATCCCATCAATGACCTCTCGAAGATTGTGCGGTAACATGTTAGTCGCCATACCCACGGCGATACCTGTTGCTCCATTCACAAGGAGATTAGGATAGCGTGTAGGCATCACTGTTGGCTCCTCCAGAGAATCATCAAAGTTCAGTTGAAAGTCGACAGTATCTTTCTTTAGATCTGCAACGATTTCGTCACTTAACTTGCTGAGTCGAGCCTCAGTATATCTCATGGCTGCCGGGCCATCTCCTTCGATTGAGCCAAAGTTGCCTTGCTTATCCACCAGTGGATAGCGCATATTCCACTCTTGTGCCATACGAACCATAGCATCGTAAACTGAGCCATCACCGTGCGGGTGATATTTACCCAACACCTCTCCTACTATTCTGGCGGACTTCTTATGTGGTTTACTGATGGTAAGTCCTAAATCTGACATGCCGTAGAGTATGCGACGATGTACTGGCTTGAGGCCATCTCGTACGTCAGGTAGGGCACGTGACACAATAACCGACATAGAGTAGTCTATGTATGCCGACTTCATCTCGTCCTCTATATTAATAGGAATTATGCGCTCATTCTCTGCCATATACTGCTAGCTTTGATTATATAGTTTTCTCATAAAGGAATAGCCCGATTTGTAGCCAAATTGGGTGCTATCCAAAATGGCTACAAAAATACGCTTTTATTAAGGAAAATAGAATATCTAAAGCATTGATAATCACAGGATCAATGTCGATATTTTTGCAAATGTCGAGATCTTAGAAAATTGCATTATTGTTTTATTCATCCGCGATTACAATATTTCGGAAATTGAATAGTTCATTCTCGTGATGATGCAGTTCATTTTAGACTATAAATTGGTCATATTGCGACTAACCATAAGCCTCTTTTTAGGCTTATTGGGCATTTCTACCCTGTATAGTCAAATCAATAAAAGTAATACCAACTATCTTGATTACAAGAACAAGGACTATTACTTCGGTATATCATTAGGTTTTAACTCCTCACAGCATCAGGTATTTCATTCTAGAGAATTTATAGATAATCGCAATTTTCTGAGAGCACAAGGAGCTCCAGCCATAGGCTTTAATGTACAAGGCATTGTGAATTATAAGATAGGAGAATTCTTTGATATTAGGACGCTTCCGGGATTTACATTTGCAACACGACACATAGATTTTCAAGCAGCAGAAGGAGTCATGAACATTTTACCACCACGGACAACTATCCAATCGATATTTGTCAATTTGCCTTTCTTGGTGAGATTCAAATCAGCTCCTTATAGAGATAAACGAGCCTATGTCGTAGCAGGGATCAATTATTCATTTGATGTAGCATCTAACTCTATGTCAATAGGTTCTGAACAACTGATACAGGTAGATCCGCATGATTTTCAATTAGAAGCTGGGATTGGTATGCAGTTTTTCTTTCCCTACTTCATATTGTCACCAGAAATAAAGTTTTCTCAAGGGATCAACAATACCCTCCTATTTAATAATCAGATAGAAGAATCCACAATTATTGAGAAACTATTGAGTCGTGTTTTGACTTTTTCTTTTCATTTTGAAGGATAGGCTTTTTGAACTGATTGCCACATTTCTGGAAGCTCAGTCTCTAATCCCTCATAGAGTGTGATAAAATTGGTATTGAGTGTCTCAAAATGATCAAACATTTCAATAACTGCTCCCTCAAAGTTACTCTTAAATCGAGTGCGATCATCCATCCTTTTCATAACACCTAACATGCCTTCTTTGCTCTGGTATACGTGCAGGTACCGATGCTTTAATAGACTCTCGACATGCCGTTTATGTCCACCCTCAGATAAGATTGGAAGCATATCTTCAAATTGAATATATACTTGTTGCTCAAACTGTTTAAAGGATATATCTATGAATCGCTCCCAGTTATGACACAAAAAATGATCATGCAATATGTCTGTGATGACTGTAGCATACTTGCCATGTCGGTTTCTAAAGAGATCGACTGATTGCAAAAATGAGTGATGGACATCGGTATAAGAGTCTATTTTACGATGTAGATGTATCCCTCTCGCTATATCCAACGAGAGTGTCTTGGTTTCATTTGTGGTAATATCATCTGCAATGAAATTACCGAGCATGATATGTGGATCGTCAAGTGATAAGCATAAGTGAGCCAGGTAATTCATGTCCCAAATATGTGTAAGATTAAAATATCTTTGGCATCTTTTTACGGATAAAAAAGTTCATCATGTCTCTCAAGTGTGGAATTGTAGGGTTGCCAAATGTGGGTAAATCCACTCTGTTTAACGCATTAACAAATGCCAAAGCTCTGGCTGCTAACTATCCATTTGCTACTAAAGACCCTAACGTTGGTGTGATTACAGTACCAGACAGCAGACTACAAGCTCTGTCAGATCTGATTTCTCCACAGAAGATCATCCCTACTACAGTAGATATCGTAGATATCGCAGGTCTAATTAAAGGGGCAAGCCAAGGTGAGGGATTGGGAAATCAATTCTTAGCCAACATACGTGAAGTTGATGCTATCATACATGTGGTCAGATGTTTTGACAATGACAACATAGTTCATGTGGATGGGAATGTAGATCCTGTCAGAGACAAGGATATCATCGATACGGAATTGTTACTCAAGGATATTGATGGCCTTGACAAGCGACTGGAAAAACTACAGAAGGCAGCTAAAAGTGGAGCCAAAGAGGATAAAGCGCGCTATGAATTCGCTAAGGAGTTAAAAGAGTTTTTAGAAACTGGCAAACCCGCCCGAGCTTATGATGTCCCTGAACTACATGAAGATCTGTTTAAAGAATTGTATTTGTTGACCGCTAAACCGATTTTGTATGTCTGCAATGTTGACGAGAATAGCGCTAAGGATGGTAATGACTATGCCGCTACACTCATAGATCATGTCAAAGATGAAAATGCTGAAGTGATCCTGATCTCCGCAGCAATCGAAGCAGAAATCATTCAGCTGGATACAGATGAAGAGAAGCTTATGTTCTTAGAAGAAATGGATTTGACTGAGCCAGGGGTCAATCGATTAATTCACTCGAGCTATAAACTACTGAACTTGATCACCTACTTTACAGCTGGTGAGAAAGAGGTGCGGGCTTGGACGGTAATTAAAGGATCTACAGCGCCTCAAGCGGCAGGAGTGATTCATACGGATTTTGAAAAAGGTTTTATTAGAGCAGAAGTTATTAAGTATGTCGATTATATCGAGCATGGTTCAGAAGCTAAAGTCAAAGAAGCAGGTCGATTAGGAGTAGAGGGCAAGGACTATATTGTCGAAGATGGTGATGTTATGCACTTTAGGTTTAATGTGTAAAGATCTATGGATCTACAAAATATTCCATTATCCCGAGGCTTGAATGAACCGCCTAATTGATGATAGCAAATATGAAGGGTTATGTCTATCATATGTCTTCTCTCAACAGAATCAGCAAATAAAAAAGTTGGCATATCACAAAAACAAAAAAAGCTTCGTTTCTCTACTATGAAGTATCTCACAATTGGTTTAAAGTCCTTTCTGTTCCTACTAGTTATTGTAATCTGTGCTTGTGGAGATGAAGAAGTAGATATTCAAGAAGATTTCAGTACAGCTGTAGAGGATTTCGATATTGCCTATGGGAGTGATGTGTTGCAGACTTATGACTTGTTTCTACCAGCAGGGAGATCGAGTGCATCGACAGATCTCGTATTGCTCATCCATGGCGGTGGCTGGACATCGGGAGACAAGAGTGATATTGATGGGATTGTTGATCTGCTTCAATCCACCATGCCCGATTATGCCATTGCCAATATGAATTACCGCCTTGATATCGATCCAGATCGATTATTTGTCGATCATATGGATGACGTGAATGCTGTAATCCAAGACTTGATGAACGACAATACTGAGCTCGGTATTAGCAATAATATAATGCTAGCTGGAGTCAGTGCGGGAGGACACATGACACTGCTCTATGCATACTCAAGAAATGAGGATAATTATGTTAAGCTAGTCGGTAATATAATTGGCCCAACTAATTTTTTAGATCCATCATATGTAGATTCTGACAATCCTACATTCATTGCTACCATCTCAGCTATTGTTGCAGCTACTGGTAGGCCTCTTACAGACACTGATTTTTATAATGAGGTTAGTCCCATACACTTTGTAGATGGTTCAACTATGCCAACCATACAGTTTCTGGGTGATGAAGATCCACTGATCCCAATAACGCAAGGCACTTCATTACAAGAGGAATTAAATAGCTCTGGAGTAACTAACGACTTAATTATCTATGAAGGTGAAGGTCACGGTTGGACAGATCCTGATAACTGGACCGATACTGCCGAACGTTTTGCGGCATTTGCGGATGATAACATGTAGGTTGGATTGGCCGAACTTGATTAAGTGTCAGATAGATCTATCTATACATGACCTCTTTAACAGCCTTAATCACCTTGGCAGGATTAGGCATATACTCCTCGACAAACGGTGCGGCATATGGTAATGATGTATCAGCTGCATTTACTCGAGTTACTGGCGCATCTAGATAATCAAATGCATATTTCTGAATCTCATAGGCTATCTCAGCGCTTACACCGGCAAATGGCCAAGATTCATCAACTACTACAAGTCTGTTTGTCTTCTTTACAGACTCTACGATCGTGGCATGATCTAAAGGTCTAATCGTACGTAGATCAATCACTTCTGCACTAATACCTTCTTTCTCTAATTCTGTCGCTGCGGCCTTAGACACTTCCATCATCTTGTTAAATGAAACAATGGTGACATCGGTACCTTCTTTTCTGACAGCTGCAACACCGATTGGCGTTAAGTATTCTTCTTCTGGCACTTCTCCCTTGAGTCCATAGAGCATTTCTGACTCCATAAAACAGACTGGATCATTGTCACGAATGGCTGATTTTAAGAGTCCTTTAGAGTCCTTGGGGTCAACAATAGAAACAACCTTAAGGCCTGGCGTATTTGCCATCCAACTCTCAAAAGTCTGTGAGTGTTGCTGTGCTAATTGACCCGCAGCTCCCGACGGCCCCCTAAACACGATTGGGCAACTGAATTGACCCGCTGATTGGGATAAGGTCTTAGCGGCATTGTTAACAATCTGATCAAAAGCCAGGACAGCAAAGTTCCAAGTCATGAATTCCACAATCGGACGGAGCCCATTCATTGCGGCACCTACGCCAATACCAGCAAATCCTAGTTCGGCGATCGGCGTGTCGATGACTCGTTCTGGGCCAAATTCATCTAGCATTCCTTTACTCACCTTGTAGGCACCATTATATTCAGCCACTTCTTCTCCCATTAGAAAGACATCTTGGTCTCTTCTCATCTCTTCACTCATTGCCTCTCCGAGGGCTTCTCTCAATGTTATAATTCTACTCATGACGACAGGTTGAATATTTGTGCAAAAATAGTATTCTGTGCGTGTAAAGTGAGTACTGGACTTAGTTTTTGACGAGTGTCTCGGGTACAATGTCTCCAAAATTACCCGAACTCATCAACAGATAAACTTCATACTTGCCTTTAGATTGGGCTAGTACCGTCTCCAGGTCTTGTACTTGATTAACAACTAGCATATTAGGATGGTTAAAGCATTCTGTAATAAATTCAATGCTAAGAGTAGGTAGTCTTTTTCGAGCTACCACCTCTGGATCATAGAAGATGATCACACGATCGGCATCATCGAGTGTGGCTCTATATTGTGATATGAATTCGGCATTTAGACTGCTATAAGTATGTAACTCGAGCAGAGCGAGCATGTTAGACTCTGTATATCTCTCTCTGACTGCACCTACAGTTGCTTTGACTTTTGACGGAGCGTGTGCAAAATCGCGGTATATAACTGGATCACTACTGATTAATGACAGTCTCTTATCTACTCCTTTAAAGTCATACATTGCAGCAAGGAATTCAGTTGGCTCTACGCCTATCTGTTGACAAGCAATCATGGCTGCGTGTAGATTAGCCCGATTATGAGCACCAAATACACTAAGCGAAAACTCCTGACTCTCGTATAGGACACCATCACCAGAAATCTTAAGAGGCTTATAGGCTACCCTGTTTGGTGTATGTGCTTCCTCAATAAGTCGTTTTAACGCAAGATCCCGCTCATCATAGATGATGATCGATTCGTTATTCATAGAATCGTAAAGGCTCATAAATTGAGACAGATAATCCTCATAAGTTGGAAATACATTCATATGATCCCATGATACGCCAGTGGTGATTACAATGTCACCTTGGTAGTGCAACATTTTAGGTCGGCTGTCTAATCTGCTGCTGAGGTATTCATCACCTTCTACTACTGCGACTTGAGTATCTTGAGAGAGTCTCACCATCCTGTCAAAGCCGTCTATTAAGCCGCCGACGAGATAATCGAATGACATTCCGAGTTTTTTTAAAGCATACATGATCATGGCGGTCGTGGTTGTTTTGCCATGACTGCCGGTAACAACTATCTTCTTTTTGGGAGCTATATGCTTAGCGATATATTCTGGAAAAGATTCAATGCGTAAACCCAACTGTTGCGCCTTTAACAACTCTGGATTGTCCAGTTGAGCATGCATACCGAGTATCACAAGTTCTATATCTGAGTTGATTCTTGAGGCCTCCCAACCCATCTGTGATGGTAATAAATCAACAGAATGTAAGCGGCTGAAAGCAGGTTCGTATATCTCATCATCTGATCCAGAGACTTGATGCCCCAGCGCCTGTAGTTCCATTGCCAAGTTATGCATGATGCTCCCTCCAATAGCAATTAAGTGTATAACCATAATTATGTACAAACGTATTACTATAATTTGTAATACCTTTGTAATGCAAGTTTATAAAACATAAATACTTTTTTGTCGTTCTATATCCGTCAAATTATACCCAAATGAAAAAGAATAGAAAGCAAATTGTACAATTAGCATTCGCAGCAATAGCAATAGTAACGTTGAGTTCGTGTAATCGAGGGACGGGATGTCCATCAAGTTTTGATCTTCAGCCGATCTTTAGCTTTTTTGGATTCTAAAAAGCAGAGCTCTAATCATATTAGCCATCATCTGTCTGACGATGGTAGTTCGACGCTGTATTCTGACTTGTATCAGGCTCATTATCATAGCACCCACGGTGCTATTCAGGAGTCTATGCATATCTTTATCAACTATGGGCTAAGAGAGCATAGTGGAGATCCATTGCATATATTGGAATATGGCCTCGGTACAGGACTCAATTTATTCCTGACAGCTATTCATTCCGATAATCGTTTAATTAAGTACAAGTCGTTAGAGCTTCATCCCGTGCAAGCAGAACTATTGGATCAGCTAAATTATGCTCAAACTGATGAAGAAATCCGTTTATTCAATCAGATCCACGGTTCAACATGGGATACTTGGAATCAATTAGGTGATCACTTTAAGTACTATAAAGCGTATACCAAGTTTGAGGATTATCACCCCGATGACGTTTACGATGTAATATACTACGATGCATTTGCGCCAAGCTCACAGCAATATCTATGGAATGTGGATATGATGACAAATTGCTATAAAGCACTTAGAAAAGAGGGTTTCGTAATAACCTACTGTGCAAAAGGGAGCTTTAAAAGAGCACTTAAGGAGGTAGGTTTTGAAGTGATTGGTCTTCCAGGTCCGCCTGGTAAAAGAGAAATGACTAAGGCTGTCAAAAGTTAATTATCTTTCGCTCCTACTTAATCAAAATCATTAAGGATGGGAAAGTTAGCGCTACACTGGAAAATCATATTGGGCATGGTACTCGGTGTTATTGTCGGATATCTCGCAGTACAGATCGGAGGCGGCAGTAAATTCATTGTTAATTGGGTCAAACCATTTGGCACAATCTTCATAAATACCCTGAAGCTTATAGCCGTACCACTCATTGTAGCCTCACTAGTCAAAGGGATTACAGATCTACAAGATATCTCTAAGTTATCCTTGATGGGTGGGCGTACCATTGCCATATACTTGTTAACCACTTTTTTTGCAGTAACGACAGGGCTTATCATAGTAAACGTTGTTAAGCCTGGCGGATTAATCAAAGAGGAAACAAGACAATCTCTATTAGAAAGTTATACAGATGCTGCTGGAGGAAAGATCGCTATGGCTTCGGATCAACAGAATAGTGGGCCCCTGCAGGCATTAGTCGATTTAGTGCCGAGCAATTTGTTTCATGCGCTGACCGATAATGGCAGTATGTTGCAAGTGATTTTCTTTGTAATCTTTTTTAGCATTGGATTGATACTGATTGAACCCAAAAAAGCCAAACCAGTCAAGGATTTCTTTGATGCCCTTAATGAAGTGATTCTGAAGATGATCGATTTGATAATGCTTGCTGCTCCTGCAGGAGTATTTGCATTGATGGCAACCATCGTAGCAGAATCGCCGAGTGCAGATATCTTCAAAGCATTGATCGGATACTCATTTACCGTATTGTTAGGGCTATCAATATTGGTCTTCATCTTTTATCCATTCTTGGTGCGCACATTTACTGGGCGATCTATCGTATCCTTCTTTAAAGGAATAAGCCCTGCCCAGCTTCTTGCCTTTTCGACGAGTAGTAGTGCTGCTACCCTCCCCGTAACTATGGAACGAGTTGAAGAGCACTTAGGCGTTGACAAAGAGGTGTCCAGTTTTGTTCTGCCCATAGGCGCAACGATTAACATGGATGGCACCAGTCTCTATCAGGCAATTGCAGCAGTGTTCATTGCTCAAGCCTACGGTATTGACCTGAGTTTAGGTGCTCAACTGGGTATTGTAGCTACTGCTTCACTTGCGTCAATAGGTTCTGCAGCAGTGCCCAGCGGAGGCTTGGTAATGTTAGTTATAATACTCGGTCAAGCGGGTATCCCAGAGGCTGGACTTGCCTTAATATTTGCCGTAGATCGGCCTCTAGATATGTGTCGAACTGTCGCTAATATCACTGGTGATGCTACGGTATCTATGTTAGTAGGAAAGTCATTAGGTAAATTAGGTGATCCTAATGCCAAAAATTGGGATGATCACTATAAAAAATAATATAACACAACTATGGACGGTAAATTATTAGGGATTGGATCAAGGGTCAAGCATCCGGCTTACGATGATGGAGTAATTATTGGACTGTCAACGACGTCATATAAAGTATGCTTCGTTAAGTATGGCATCAAGAGCCTTGGTAAAGAATATAGCAGTTGGGAGGTCATAGAATCTGTTGACGGCGAAGCTGAATTGACCTATAATAACCTGGAGAAATCACTAATAAAGATTCTCTCAGAATGGGGAGACGTAAACAGAACAGTTGAACTCGGAGATAAGTGGATCGGGGGAACTCTAATCCTGAAACCAGGTGAGGATGACCTTAAGCCTAAGGAGCTTCCCATCGATACGTTCTTTCATAAAATTGTGATGGTAAGAGATCGTCTGAGAGTAATGGAACAACGTATTAATAGCAGTAAACTTACCGACGAAGAGAAAGTAAATCTACAACAGTATATCACTAGGATCTATGGTAGTTTGACAACATTTAATGTATTGTTTAAGCTTAAGGAAGATAATTTTATTGGAGAAAAAACATAAGGCATGCGTACAACCATTATAATCCTATTCTGTCTACTACTATTGGGCTCTTGTATTGAGATTGCAGAGCCATTTTCGCAGATTCCACCAGGTGCGTGGCGAGCTGAACTCGAACTCGATGAAGGAGTGAAGCTTCCATTCAACTTTGAGGTAAAGTATGATGAATCGGATGAAATTGCCATTGAATTGATCAACGGAGACGAGCGGATAGAGGTACCTGATGTGGCTTTTGGCAAGAACAAGAAACTACTTGATACAATCAGAATAGATTTTCCTCTTATGGATAGTTATATCCGAGGAATCTACAAGGAGAATGTTATTGAAGGATACTGGTCTGTCAATTATAAAGAAAATTATAGGGTTCCATTCGTTGCACACTATGGGCAGAAACATCGCTTCACACAAACTACCAAAGCTCCTGTAATGGATGTTACAGGCAAGTGGAAAACGACATTTGAAGTAGAGACAGAAGATCAGTATCCAGCTATTGGCGAGTTTGAGGCAGATCGCAACAACGTCACTGGGACCTTTCTCACGGAGACAGGTGATTATAGATTTCTTGATGGAGAAGTACAAGGAGATCAATTTATGCTGTCGTGTTTTGATGGGTCACATGCGTTTCTTTTTACGGCTGATATAACTGAAAGTAAATCTATGATTGGAAAGTTTTACTCAGGTTCACACTATCAGACAAATTGGATAGCAACTAGGGATGAAGAGGCTACTCTCGCCAATCCTTATGAGCTAAGTAAAGCAATTGATGCAGCTCAACCGATTAATTTTAATCTACCTGCAACTGATGGAAGCATGATATCTCTGGATGATCCTAGATATGAGGGCAAACCAAAGTTGATCAAGATTATGGGGACTTGGTGTCCCAATTGCCTTGATGAGTCTAAGTTTCTATTGGACTATAAACAAAAGAACCCAGATATGGATATACCTATCATTGCCATTGCATTTGAACGATATCGTGATGAAGAGAAAGCCATGGAAATATTATCACAGTATAAGAAGCGCCTGAAGATTCCATACGATATAGTATATGGAGGATATGCAGCCAAGTCCGAAGCAACCGCTAAGTTAGGATTTTTAGATAGGGTTATTTCATATCCTACCTTGATATTCGTTGATAAAGATAATGTGATCACAAAGATCCATACGGGATTTGCTGGGCCAGCGACATCTGAATATGCCAAGTTTGTAGATGACTTCGATCGAGATGTGAAAAACTTAATTCAGTTATAATGAGTACACAACCACAAAAAACAGTTCTAATTACTGGAGCAACGGCAGGTATCGGTATGGCAACTGCTTATGTTTTTGCAAAGCATGGATATAACCTGATTCTGACTGGTCGGCGCACTAATCGCTTAAAGGAGATCAAATCCAAACTTGAGCAAAAGTATGCCATAGAAGTCAAAATACTCATCTACGATGTTCAAGATCGCGAACAAGTCAAGCAAGCACTCGGATCGCTAACTGGAAAATGGAAAGAGGTAGATATACTGATTAATAACGCTGGCTTAGCACTTGGAGCAGATGAATTTGATAGAGCTTCCCTCGATGACTGGGAGATCATGATTGATACCAATGTCAAGGGCTTACTATATATGTCTCGGATACTATCACCTAACATGGTACAGCGAGGTTGTGGACATATAATCAATGTATGCAGCACAGCAGGTCACGAGGTCTACCCTACTGGCAATGTGTATTGCGCCACAAAACACGCCGTAGACGCTATTACTA
Source organism: uncultured Saprospiraceae bacterium (assembly GCA_964489125.1). Taxonomy (GTDB): domain Bacteria; phylum Bacteroidota; class Bacteroidia; order Chitinophagales; family Saprospiraceae; genus GYS-P2D. Next base: position 70,109 of record CAZAXY010000001.1, on the reverse strand, counting down.
AAGCGATGCGGATTGATCTTGTATCTAAAGGGGTGAGAGTTAGTCAGGTTTCTCCTGGAGCGGTAGAAGAAACTGAGTTCTCCCTGGTGCGATATAAAGGAGACAAACAGAAGGCGAAGATCTATGAGGACTACAATCCACTCACGTCTAAGGATGTTGCTAAATCCATCTATTTCATCGCATCGCAACCAAAGCATGTGGCCATTCACGATATTGTTATGACTGGAGCACAACAGGCCAGTGCCACAATATTTGATAAGTCAGGCAGAAGTGATCGTTGATTATCGAGCTTTCTTTATTTCGTTCTGAATCGTTTAATGCCTTCTGGTATCTGAGTTTCTAGTATCCTCTCTTCATCAAGGAGTAAATCAATATAGGATATGGTCATATTGAATGCCGGCATGTGCCAGCGACCCTTATAGAGGGCTTGAAAAATCTCTAAGAGATTATCTGTTCCTCCGGCTATCAGATCGAAGCATTCTTCCTTACGAGCATGAATACGCTTTACTTGTCGGTCGATTTTGATCTTCGGATCATCAAACTCTTCGTAATGACCAGGATACACAGTGGAGATATCCATTCCTCTAAAATATTCATAAGATTTGAGAAGAGTTAGGATACCCCGTTCTCTTACCTTTGGATTGTCAATTAACGGTTCCATCACTGGAGTAGGAGTAATATTGAGCAGCATATCAGCTGATAAGAGCCTTTTAGTGATTCTATGATAAAAACAAGACTGTGTACTACTATGTCCCGGTGCATAGAGAATCTCCCAAGCGTCTCCTCCGATGTTTAGCTCTCCTTCTTGATGATTAAAGATTTTTATGCGGTCAGCGTCGATATTTTTCCACTGTTGGAGAATTTTGTTACTCATGTCCTTAAACATGCCCATAACCCCTTGACTCAAATCCTTTGGAAGATATTCGCCCATCGTATTAATCATGATGTCCGCCCTCGTTGTCCAGTTATACTCCAGATTGATTGCCCAGGGTTCCACTAAATCAGATATCCATACGGGGCAATCAGCAGCCTTGGATACGCGATTAGCCATGCCTATGTGATCCACGTGTGCATGGGTGATAAAGAGATCGTCAATATCTTCGATTTTGATATTTTGGGCCGCAAGCCCATCAATTAAGGCTTCAAACGAGGCATCTGTATCTTCGCCACAATCAACCAAGGCTGTTCGTGTGCCTTGAATCAAATAACTATTAACTGTGCCCATTCCAAATTCCTCTGGCAACTCGATACGTGTAATTTTGCTATCCATCCCTTCTAATTCGTTGCAAGTTTCTGAGTGATATATATACGGACACTTTATGCCACAGTTTGATTAGCACTATGGATTGCTGAATGATGAAAAATAAAAAGACTAATAATGCGGACGACACACCAATACGTTGATCTAACAATATAGACACCCCATAAATCAACATAAGCAATGCAGCATATAGAAATAACTGTATATAATGTGACTTTAATTGCGCCCGTACCTGTCTAAACCCTTGTCTAAATACTGAAAAACTCCAATGGCTCTGATAGATCATAAAGTATCGAGTCTGTACCGACCACGCAAAGAAAAACGCTATTCCTATGAAGTAGATAATACCCAGTATCGGTATCAGCCAGACGATCATATACTCTGCTACCCAATATTCTATCATATAAAAGAGCTTGGACAGATATGGAAACCAGATCAATATCGTCCACAGTATGCTCAGGGTCAGAAAGAACACTGCAACTAAAAAGAATCGCCGATAATAGCTCTTGACACCAATTACAAAATCTTTTATAGCATACCGACGATGATAGATACAATATAACAATCCACTGTGTAGAAACAGGGAAATCACCAGGTAAAGTATCGCAACTACAAAGGTGACTTTAGCTATCATCGCCCAGTTCGATTGTGCTGCTACTTTTAAATCCTCAATGATCTGATAATTAAAGTCTAACAATAGCTCATGGATGGATGCTGTATGGGCTAGTTGATTGATGAAATTACCGGCTGCTATAGCTACTGCTATTGCAAGTACCAATTGGGTAGCATAAACAAGCCCAATTACTTTCTTGAGTTTTAGAGACTCCCTAAATGACGATATAACTGCATCAATATTACTCACATCAAGGCTGTAATCGATTGTACCATGTTTTGGGTCCAGTATAAAGCCCTGCTGAAATACTTGCTTACAGTCATGGGATTAGACTTAACCATGTAGCTATTATTGTTGAGATTGATATCGATAAGCAGTTTTTGTTCTGGATCGATAATCACTGACTCTATCGGTGATGTAGATTCCACCTCAATCACTTTATGATGTTCAGATGCCTGCCAGATGATAGCTTCATCTGTACCATCAGCATAAATTAGCACAAGCTCAACAGGAACGACAAAATCCTGCAGTTGCTCAACTGTTATTGAATGAAAATAGCTCTTACCACGCTGAACTGACTCCAAAGCTGTCACCGCAAAATCACATACATCTGGCTGATCTAAACCCACATCTAATAATGCAAGTACTTGAGCTCGGGAGACCCCATCTAAATGCTGTTGAGCAGCCTGTTTGACTAAATCAACAAAATGTGATTTACGTGGATGCGTAAATTTTTGCTTTTCATAATAAGTCCTCATCAAATCATAGAACAACTCATCGCCCATGACATTTTTAATGGATCTGAGGATCAAGGATGTTTTCGCATAGATCAATCCTTTATAATCACCTTTTATCTTCCAAGACTTTTCAGTGATGACGCTGCTCCTTCTATCTCTCATGCTGACATACTCATTTCGGGACTTGTCGATGTTAGACATCTTATAGCCAAGGAGATTAACTAATGAATCATCACCATTGCCGTAATAGGCTTCCATAACATTGTCTTCAAAGAAGGTCACAAAGCCTTCATCAAGCCACGGCGCTTCTTTCTCATTACTTGCTACCACAGCCATAAAATATTGATGACAGAACTCGTGAACAATTAGGGATTCCAGTGATCTTACCGCATCGGGAAATCCATAAAGTGAGCCGCCTGTAATGAACGTTGGATATTCCATAAATCCTGATCTCATCCCTAATGCTGGAGGGTCCATTACGGTGATTTTTGGATAGGGATATGCCCCCACATGGTTATGCATGAACTCAAAGCTATTCTTAACCGCACCTATGATGCGAGGCACGAGCATTTTGTGATGACTCGGATATAACAGTTCTATATCTATGCCATTCCAATTGTCGGTATATAATTCAAAATCGGGATAGGCTACCCAGGCAAAGTCGATAACATCTTCTGCACGGAATATATGCGTTACAGTGCCATCGCCATTATCTATTTGATCCACTCTACAACCAGTGCCTCCTACCTGCATCTTCTGATCTGTCGTGATGCTCATATCATATGTGCCAAACTCACCATAGAACTCCATGCGCTGTAGAAACTGATGACAATTCCAATCCCATATGCCCGCTTTATTAGGCTCATATACCCCTAACTTAGGGTACCAATGCACAAAAAAGTGAAAGTCATTCTCGGCATATCCTACTCGGGCTATTGTACGAGGCAATTTAGATACGAACTGAGTGTAGAGTATTAAGGTATCTCCAGGGAGCACTGCGTTATCCAGATCTATTCTAAGTACAGATTCATCTAACTCATTGCCATCTAATTTCTGAATATATCTCCTGTTGAGCTCTTGAGTAGAGCCAGCTATTCTTATGGAGTTAAGAGTGATATAACCCCATTCTTCTTCAGGTTTATCAGATATATCTTGCCCCATTACATTCGCGTCAGTATTGCGTAGATAGCTGCTATTATAATCTTTGAATGCATTGAGATACATGTACATCTCCACATGACTGACGGTGTCAGGACTATTGTTGATCCATTCTACAGATTGTGTAGCGGTGACCAACTTTTTCTTATGATCAAGGACTACATCCATTGCATAGTTTGCCAAGCGTCTGCTTAGTGGTTCATTTTGAGGGAAATCACAGAAATTCTGTGCTGGAACGGAGCTCCAAACTAGCAATATGCAAAGAAGTGAATGTAATCTATACACTTAGTGGTCTTAATATGCGAAAGGTATCACTCTACCATAAAAATTTAAGATAGTTTATCGGCATATCTTTCATCAATAGTGAATTGTTCTGGATTTTTTGGTGTTATCGTGCTATAAAATTTTGAGATCGTCATCATGTCTTGATCAAGATCACCTGTTGGATATAATGCTTCATGATGGATACCAGCGACTTTGCGCTTGTAATCAACATAACCAAAGACAAGAGGAACCTTAGCTTGAATCGCAAGATGATAAAATCCTGATTTCCACCTGGTTGTGCGTCTACGAGTACCCTCGGGAGCAATAACTAGTGCTATATGATCCATTTCAGAGAAGAAGGCTGCCATTTGATCTACTTGGCTTGGCCCACTAGCGCGGTCTTTTTTTGGCGCTCGGTTTATTCCAAGACCTCCCATAGGTTTTACTAGTAAGCCAAATGGAAACTTAGTCCAGTCGTCTTTTATCGCAACTTTCATAGGTACTCCCAAAACCCAAAAACCTACAATGACAAAGAAGAAATCCCAGTTAGTCGTGTGAGGGGCAGCCAGGCATACTGCCCGTGTAGCTTCCTTTGGAAGCCGTTCATCAACTGTCCAGCCAGCTAACCATAGAATTAGTTTACCAATCGCCTTTTTCATGAAGGCATAAAGATGAAAGAATTATTGATCATGTGATACTTAAAGTATCCCTGAAATAAACTGACTCGGTATCTATATATATCCAATTATACCTAAACCTACGCCATATCTTTCAAAGCCATGACAAATGCATCCAACTCTTCTAAAGTCGTATATACATTCGGGGTTATACGACAACCTTGCACAGGTGGATTATCGATTCCTACTGTCCAGATTTGATATTTTTCTAAGAGAATTTTGGCCATATCTTTAGGTTTTAGGCCAGCAATGCCCACATTGGCTATGCCACAAGATCTAAGTGGCTCCACGGGGGTATTGACAATGATATTCGGATGATCACGCACCTGGTCTGACCAATATCGTTGTAAGTATCTCAGGCGAGCTTCCTTACGCTTCAATCCCATTTTATCGAGATAGTCAATAGCGTCATGGATTGCAAGATCAGTATGTACTGGATGTGTGCCAGTATGATTGAGTTTTTTAATGTCATCATCATCCTTGCCATACTCAGCAAATAGAGGCCATAAATTTTTTGCCTTTCCCTTTTTGACATACAGCAGTCCCGCTCCCAGCGGCACACTCAACCATTTATGTAAGCTCGAACCGTAGTAATCACAATGGAGATCGTTGATATCAAAGTCTATATGCCCAATCACATGCGCTCCGTCAACTAAGACATCTACCCCATGACTGTGTGCCATATCACAGATCTTTCTGATCGGAAGAATGTGACCTGTAATGTTTATCATATGGCAGACCATCAAGAGTTTCGTTTTTGGCGTAATGGCGGACTCATAGAGTGATACTATTTGAGCATCACTCTCGGGATGACTAGGAACATGGATGACCTTACTCTTGATACCGTATCGTTGTTCCATAAGTCTGAACTGATTCCGCATAGCTCCATAATCCTGATGAGCATAAACGGCTTCATCATCTTTCTTCCATGAATAACCACTGATTATGGTATCGAGAGATTCCGTTGTATTGCGAGTAATGACCACTTCGTCATGGCTTGCACCGATGAGTTCAGCCAAGCGAGCAGCAGCTGAATCTTTATTATTCCACTGCTCAGTTCGCATGTAGTAAGAGGCTTCGTAGTTGACGTCTCTTATTAAATCATGGAAGCGCTCCAAGGTATATTGAGGTGTCATACAATAGTAGCCGTTCTCGAGATTGATATAATCGGGCTTCAGCTTGTACCCATCTCGAATGGTGAGCCAATACTCCTCGTTTCGGGCCACTACCTCAGGGCTAACCTCTTCTAATAGCATCTTCCATTGATCCATCTGATCGAATAGTGTGGGAGAGATGGATGCTCCTGTTAATGCTTTAAGGAATGTTCGTTTTTTCATGTCTGAAAGGAATGAACACTTAAGATAAAAAGACTAATCTGAATTGTACTTTTACTTGTCAAATGATCTAATGAATGTTCTATATTATCTAACTATAACTAAATAGTATGCTATATGAAGTATCTTAAATATACTGCGATCATTTTGAGCCTATTAGTCTTCATGTTTCTAATACTAGGCATGATCAAGCCCACAATCGAATATGATAGTCATATTACAGTAGATAAATCAGTTGAAGAATCGTGGAATGTAATACAGGACCCTAACAAGATGTCTGAGTGGATGACAGGATTCAAAAGCTTCGAACATATAAGTGGTGAGCCAGGTCAAGTTGGCTCTGTATCTCATGTCATCTTTGATACTAATGGTTCTGAAGTGATCATTAAAGAAACCATCACGAAGATCATACCTAATCACTCCATTGCCATGACATTCGAGAATGATATGATGGAAATGGATTATGAGCTGGAGATGAAAGGTGATGGAAATCAAACAGAAATTAGGACCTCTACACTGGTAGAAGGTAATGGTATGATCACCAAGTCTTTCATTGCGATCTCTCCAGGTTCTTTAAAGAAACAAGAGGATACAAATCTATCCATGCTTAAGAAGGCTATCGAAGCTAATACGACGATATATTAGGTGACTTCCGACTAAAGCATCTCATTAAATAACATCTCTTATGAGCCAAGACATACGTATAATTGATCCGCACATCCATCTGTGGGATCCTGTTAATAATGCCAAGTCAATAACTCCTCTTGTTAAGCGATTTGGCAAGTACCCATGGCTTTTAGATAAGATCCTTCGCTTGGTAACACCTAAGGAGGTTCTCAACTTTGTAGGAACAGGATCATACTTCACCAACCCTCACCTGCCAGCACTGTATCATCAAGATACGGGCAAATACAAGATTGACGGCTTTGTACATATCCAAGCGGGCTGGGAGGGAGAAAAACCATTTAATAGTGTCGGTGAGACAGATTGGTTAATGACATTACCAGAACTGCCATTAGCAATTGTAGGTGAGGCTCATCTGATGGAAATTGAAACCTTGGAATCAGTACTTGATGCTCATGCCGCTGCCAGCCCATTATTTCGAGGAGTTAGAGATTCAATCGCACGCCATCCGGACAAAGGTGTCATGAATTTTTGTGAAACTGAAGACATAATGAGGGAGGACAAGTTTAAACGGGGATACGAGATTTTAGGAAAACGTGGACTAAGCTTTGATGTCTTTTTATACTCGATACAACTAGATGGATTCATAGAACTTGTTACTGAAGTCAAAGGGACAAGAACTGTGCTCGATCATGTTGGAACACCTGTCGGACTAGAAGGGCCGCATGGCGGTGCAGGACAGTCTCCTATAGAGAGAGAAGTACTCAAAGAGAAATGGTATGAGGACTTGGCTCGACTCGCCGAAGTGTCAGATATTCACTTGAAGCTTAGTGGCCTTTTAATGACATTTTGTGGCCATCAATTCGAGAATAGAAAAAACAAACCTACTGTATCCGAGGTGGTCGATAGTATAGGCCCACACATAGAATATGCTCTAAAGGCATTTGGTGTAGAGAGATGCATGTTTGCCTCAAACTTTCCTGTGGATAAGGTGTCTGTGGATTTCGAAACACTCTACGAGGCTTACTTCCAAATTGTACAGAACTATTCTCAAGAAGATCAACAAAAGCTATTCGCTGATAATGCTGTTGAGTTTTACAGGCTCAATCTCACATAATACAAAAGAGTCCGCGAATATCTATTCTTAACGAGAAGCCAGAAGGAAGTGAATTATTCAGCTATTTCAACAGGTATGCTATTTACCAATTCTTGAGTATAAGCCTTTTGTGGGGCGTTTATGATCTGATCTGCAGCTCCTCGCTCTACAATCTTACCGTCTTTCATGACGATTACTTCATCGCTGATATAATGGATCACTGACAGGTCATGGCTGATGAATATAATACTCAATTGATATGTACTCTTAAGGCTATCAAGCAGATTGAGTATCTGTGATTGAACGGATACATCGAGTGCAGATACGCTTTCATCACAGATTAAGACCTGTGGCTCTACAGAAAGTGCCCGGGCGATACATACTCTCTGGCGTTGCCCTCCTGATAGTTGATGCGGATATCGGTTATAATAATCTTTATCTAGCCCAACTTCATTCAATAGTTCTACCACTCTCTCCTTAGCCTTTCCAGGACGCAATTTATGATATTTAATCGGCTCAAGTATGGCTTGACCAATGGTCATTCTAGGATTAAGAGATCCATATGGGTCCTGAAAAATAATTTGAATTTGTCTGCGTAGGCTTTTATCTGATGATAGCACTCTACCGTCAATCTGTCTACCCTTATATGTGATCGTACCTTCGCTAGCTGGGATGACTCCACATATGCACTTGGCAACTGTAGACTTGCCCGATCCTGACTCCCCTACTATACCTAATACCGACCCTTTATATAGATTGAATGATACTTTGTCTACGGCGGTAAGATATTTCTTCTTTTGGAAAATGGCCAGAGGGTTCGTTCGATACATTACTGTGAGATTATCTACAGTCATTACAATTTGATCTCGATCTATTGCGGCTACAGGCCTCTTGATACGCTCATATTGACCTGACATAATCTGATCAACAGTTGGCAGTTGTATCTCGTTATAAGAAGACTTAGGTCGACATGCCAATAATGCCTGTGTATAGTCTGATTGAGGTTGGCGAAAAGTATCTGGCAGAACTCCTTGTTCAACCACATGGCCATTATACATGACTACTACTTTATTGCATAGTTCATTAACTAGATTTAAGTCATGACATACGAAGATTAATGCGATGTTCTTCAGGGATACGATTCGCCTTAGCAATTGGATGATCTTCTTTTGTACAGTTACATCCAATGCAGTTGTGGGTTCATCACAGATCATAATCTTGGGATTCCCAGCAAGAGCCATGGCAATGTTCACTCTTTGTAATTGTCCTCCACTGAGTTCATGCGGATACGAGCGATAGATCCGCTCGGCATCTGGAAGCTCTACAGAGTGTATTAATTCCAACACTGTAGATTTGCGATTGTCTTTAGAGACCACATTATGAATCTCAAGAACTTCCTCAATCTGAGAGCCGCAGCGTTTAACAGGATTGAGAGAACTCATGGGTTCCTGAAATACCATCGATATGTCCCTACCTCTAATCTTGGCCAAAGTGTGTTCATCTAGTTGGAGTAGGTCTGTTGAGGTATCGCCGTTATATCTGATCACCTTTCCAGTTGTAACGGCATTGGGATTTGGAAATATCAGGTTGAGAACAGACAAGCTTGTAACAGACTTTCCTGATCCAGACTCTCCAACTATCCCAAGGCAATCACCTTCATATAGCTCGATATTGACGTTGTTGACAGCATCAGTTGCTCCAGACTTCGAGATGAACCTGACTGACAAATCTTGTATATGTAAAAGTTTGCTTTTTGCCATTTTTCTTCAAGATCCTGAGGGTGCTTCACAAGTATAAAGCTTATTGCATCGTTATTAGCACGAAATTAACGATTAAGCAGCCTGGCTCACCGTCTCTAAGATGTATTCCTTAAAGCAGTCTATCGTATGATAAAATGGATAAAGCGCATATTAATAACATTAATCTTGCTTGTTGTAGCAGGGGTTCTGGCTATTGAATTAAATAAAGAAACTATCATCAAAAAAGTAGTAAATACAGTTAACGAAGGGCTTACAACACCGATAAGCTATCAATCTGCTGGAGTTTCTTTCCTGTCTACTTTTCCATCTATTGGTGTAAAACTAAGAGATGTGTCCATCGATAGTGAGCAAGATGATACTCCTTCATTAATGAAGCTTGGGACATTTCAAGTAAATGTGAATATCGTTGAGGCCCTGCAAAACAAGGTGTCCTATTCTATCAAGAAACTTAAGCTGGCTGATGGAACTATTACGGCCTACACCGATCTCAATGGTAAGACTAACTATGATATATCAAAAGAATCTTCTGGTGAATCTAATGCTACCAATATTAGTTTAGAATCCTTCGAAGTGGATCAGATCAATCTGAGATACATCAACACTCAGACTAAAGTTAATCTAAATGTGGAAGATATAAATGCTAATGGTTCGATCGACTACCTTGACCAAAACGTTGATGTAGATCTTGAGTATGATGCCATTGTCGACGGTGGATTTATTAATGATCATCTCAATATCAATGGATCTGGCTCATTGCTCCTTACAGATGATATGGCACGATTGAGTTTTGATGATCTGGAGACTTACATTAATGACCTACCCATAAGCAGTAGTGGTACGATGAGTTTAGGTTCTTCCGGCGCATATGATATTGCGATAGCCTCGCCAGAAACGGAAGTTAAGAAACTGGCTTCTTTGCTCAACGTATTTTATGAACATGAATACAGCTCTCTTAGATCGTCTGGAACTTACGACCTCAAAGGAACTATATCTGGTAATTCTTCGGGTACTTACCCTTTATATGACATGATGTTAAAACTGAATAATGGGAGTCTGAGTTATCCAAGCTTACCCAAAAACATAGACAGACTCAATGCAGATATCTCCTTTAAAAATACCGCTCAATCAAGAGCTTTTACAACTGTGATGATCAATACCCTGGACATAGCCAGTGCTGGGAACTATATCAAAGCTCTTGGCAACATTAAGAATAAATCAGAAGCATATGATATAGATATCGATTCAGACTTTGAGCTCAATCTTAATGATCTCAGAGAATGTATTCCGCTCGAGGAAGGAACTGAGTTGATCGGTATTCTGGATGGTAAGATAACAATCAATACAGCAGTTAATGGAAGCCTGGGCTTTATATCAAGCGGAGAAGAACTATTTGATGTAGAGATCCTAGGGCGTGATATAAAATATAGCAACAGCAATGAATCGTATCTCATCGAAGACATTACCCTTTCTGGAAGTGATGAACAACTTATGTATAAACTGCAAGCAGAAAGACTTGCCTTTATTAGTGGATTGAATGTTGAAGGATCTGTCGAAGAACCACTCTCACTACTTGCAGATGAGGAGTCAACTGCAGGTGTGCTTAATGTTACAATAACTACGGTAGATTATATAGATGATAGTCCTCAAGACCCCGTGTCCACTGGCAATTCCTACTTGATACCTAAAGTCAATTTGATCACTGAACTTGATATCGAGGAGATCAATTATTCAGGCTTTAGCATCCACGGATTAAGTGGTACTGGCAAGATCAGTGATACAAGCTCAAGACTTGAATTCACCGCTGATGGGATAAATGGTAATATTATCACGGGTAGAGGGAATTTGGACCGACTGCTTCAGTATGGACTTAATGGCGACACCCTCTCTGGAAACTTAACGCTCTACAGTCCAGACTTAAATCTTGATAACTTTATTTCGGATGATACCACTGGGAGAACTGGAGTGACGGATCTTTTACCTAACAATATAGATCTCGATATCTCCTACGATGTCGGTAAGGCTACGCTATATGGTATTGACTTAACTAAGGCTCTTGGCGATTTAGATGTAAGTGGTAAGCAAGTTACTATGTCACAGAAAGCAAGGTTTTTGGATGGTGACATCATACTCACTGGGCAATTTGATGATTTCATTGATGGAGTTGGTGGAGTAGTTATCGATGTAGACGTCAAAGGTGTTTCTCTGAGTCAGACAGCCGAGAAAATCAAGTTAATCAATATGATATTGCCGTTGAGCAAGTACATCCAAGGGGATTTTGATATGGTGTTTGAGTTAAAGACAGAAATAGATCAAAATTATGTTCCAGATCTAAATTCTATAAGTGCATTTGGTGAGTTAAAAACTAAGGATGGTGCTATCAATGGATTTGCCCCTATCGACACATTTCTAAGCTACTTAGATAGATCGACTTCAGATAAAACGTGGCAAATGAAGAACCTGAGTCGATACTTTTTAGTCGAAGATGGGCGTGTTGTAGTCAAGGAAATGACGCTTACAAGAGACGATATAGAGCTCTCATATGAGGGAACTCATGGATTCAATCAAGATATCGATTATCATGTTACCATGAGCTTACCAAGTTCTAAGTTTAACATGCAGAAAGCAGTTCAATTATTATCTAACAAGGGTATACTTACTGATAAACTTGCTGACATTACCGATGATGTGAGAGTCGAGGTTGATGCATATGTCAGTGGCAGTCTCTTAAAGCCTAAAGTTCAACTTATGGACATTGCCATTGCTAAAGGAAGCATAAGGGAGAGCATTACGGAGCGGATCACTGCCACTGCGGAAGAGAAGAAGGAAGAAATAGAACAAACAGTGCGTGATACTATCGATCATATTCGCAACACTGTCGTTGACTCATTGAACACATTTAAGGATGACGTCATCGCCAAGAAAGACTCCGTGCAGCAGATCTTAGTCAATGAGATCGACAGCAGTAAAAAAGAAATCGAAGGTCAAGTAATCACTATCATAGACTCCTTAAAAGCGGGTAATGTTGATTCTTTAACTGCTAAAATAAACGACATCTTCAAAGGTCAGGAAAGTAAGATTGAGAAGATTAAGGACAAGATAAAATTTCCAGTATTCAAAAAGAAGAAAGGGAATTAATTGCATATTCCTGAATTACTCATTTACTTTGAGTTATAATTATTGAACATGAAAATTTGGTGGTGGCATATTGATATTTCTCGAAGACAGGAATGAAACAATGCCATCAATAGATATAAGATTTAACGGCTTGTCGAATTATTCCGACAGGCCGTTCTTAGTTTAAGATGAAGTGCGAATGAAAGTAAAAGTTGAAACTGAAGAACTGTTAGAAGACCTCAACACACCTGTGAGTCTCCTGCTCAAACTGCGCCAGAAATATGGTCAAGTAATACTATTGGAGAGCTCTGCATACAATAGCAAGCGTGATAGTAAGTCGTACATCTGCTTTAATTCACTGGCCACCATTGAGATTACTGATGGGACACTGGATATCGGAGGTGTTAAAAAACAAGATTTTGACATTTCGGTTGAGATTCAGTCCTTCATGCATTCGGTAGAGTTTGATGGCACTGTAGAAGAATCTGCGATCGTGGGCTATTCATGCTATAATAGTGTTGCATATTTTGAGAACGTTAAGCTTGATCCATCTAAGCGAGCTGATGATATCCCAGATCTCAGATATGACTTCTATCGCAACATGATCGTATTTGATCATTTTCATGATAGCATAAAAATTATAGATCATACCCCAGAAAGCCAGGATGTTAACATAGAAGAAATTAAGTCAGTCATACAAGATGGATGTATCAGTCCCGAGCCATTTACGGTCGGACGAGAATACTCTAACATGACAGATGGGGACTACATACATATGGTGGAGCGCGGCAAGTATCACTGCCAGCGTGGCGATGTGTTTCAGATTGTCCTGTCACGGAAGTTCCATACAGAATTCACTGGAGATGAAATCAATCTGTACCGTGCCTTACGAAGTGTCAATCCAAGCCCATATCTGTTTTACTTCGACTATGGAGGATATAAAATTTTCGGCTCGTCACCCGAAGCTCAACTGGTAATCAAGGAAGGTAGAGCTGAGATACATCCTATAGCAGGCACCTTTCGCAGAACAGGTAACAAAATAGGAGATGCCGCCTTAGCCGAGAAACTGTCCAATGATCCAAAAGAAATCTCTGAGCATGTAATGCTTGTTGACTTAGCACGTAATGACCTCAGTAGAAATACAACTAATGTTACAGTTGATAAATATAAGGAGGTGCAATACTTCAGCCATGTAATTCACTTGGTTTCAAAAGTGACTGGCGAGCTTCAGGCCGACTCTAAAAACTATCAGATCTATGCTGACACCTTCCCAGCAGGAACGCTGTCGGGAGCACCCAAGATTAAGGCTATGCAGCTCATAGATCAATATGAGCCTAATGGTAGAACTTTTTATGGAGGAGGTATAGGTCTAATCCATTTCAATGGTGACCTCAATCATGCTATAGTGATCCGCTCTTTTCTGAGTCAAAATGGTGTGTTGACTCGTCAAGCTGGAGCCGGTATAGTTATTAAGTCTGACGTACAGAGCGAATTACAAGAAGTGAATAATAAGTTGGCAGCACTCCAGAAAGCCATCCAATTAGCAGAAAAAATCAAATAGGACATGCACAAAGTACTCGTCATAGATAACTACGATTCGTTCACCTATAATCTCGTTCATGCTCTCGAAGAACTGTTGAACCACAAGATCGAAGTAAAACGCAATGATCAGGTAGAAATGGAATATATCGACCAATTTGATTATATCATATTATCTCCAGGGCCGGGGATTCCCGACGAAGCTGGTGATTTAAAGAAAATCATTGAGTTGTACGCTCCAACCAAGAAAATGCTTGGCGTATGCTTAGGACAACAAGCAATTGGTGAAGTATTCGGTGCAAAACTGAGGAACTTAGATGAAGTATATCACGGGGTCCAAACCTCATTTCGATCATTAGACAATTGTCAAATCTTCCAAAATATCGAGCCTGAGTTTCTTGGAGGGCGGTATCACTCATGGGTTATTGATAAGGAGACCATGCCTGATGATCTCATCATCACCTGTACGGACGAGCACAATGAGGTTATGGGAATTAAGCATGTGGAGTATGATGTATATGGAGTCCAGTTTCATCCGGAGTCAGTACTTACACCAGAGGGTAAAACGATGCTCAGCAATTTTTTAAGTATCACCAATTAAGGATAGACATCGTGCACATACTCGAAAAGATCGTCAAACATAAATTACAAGAGGTAGACACGCGCAAACATAGAACCCCTCTTGCACAACTCAGGCAAAGTGACTACTTCAGCAGAGCAACTAACTCGCTATTATCTATCCTTCAAGAAAATCGTGCTCCAGCTATCATAGCAGAATTCAAACGTAAGTCTCCTTCTAAGCAAGCAATCAACTTGGATGCAAACCTGATTGGAGTTACAGAGGGATACTCTGATGCGGGAGCTGCAGCTATAAGCATCTTAACTGATGAACACTTTTTTGGTGGGTCAGATTCATTTTTGACACAAGTCAGATCGGAACTTCCTACTATGCCATTGCTTCGCAAAGAATTCATTATTGATGAGTATCAGATCTATGAAGCAAAAGCAATCGGTGCTGATATTATACTGCTCATCACTGAAATACTCACTAAAGAACAGGTAGCTACATTAAGTCAGTTAGCTCGCAGTCTAGAATTAGAGGTGTTGTTAGAACTGCATTCTTCAGAACAGATCGACAAATATCATGAGAGTGTAAGTTATGTAGGTGTTAACAATCGCGATCTTAAGACATTCTCTGTTGACTATGAGCGCTCCAAGAAACTCTATGATATGTTACCTGCCAAAGTACCTAAGGTTGCAGAAAGTGGACTCAGCGACCCTCAGGTTGTCGCTATGCTCTACGAATATGGCTTCAATGGTTTTTTGATGGGAGAACATTTCATGCGTGATAATGATCCTGGAGCCGAATGTGCCAGATTCATTGAAACTGCGCACACCCTTGTAGGTAGAAAACATATTGATAAATAATCAATAAATGAAAATCATAATATGATTCGTACATCTATAGCGATACATAAGTAAAGAAGATGAAGCCTTTATTAGTGAAAGTATGCGGTATAAACGGAGAAAACAACCTGAAACGGGTTAGTAATCTTGATGTCGATATGATCGGATTAAACTTTTACCTCGGGTCAAAGCGATTTTTGAATAACATATCAATTACAATTAAGGATAAAGTGAAACGGGTTGGAGTCTTCGTAAATCCGTCCATGACTGAACTATTACAATACAGCGCTGAAGCGCACTTGGATTACCTGCAATTGCATGGGAGTGAAAGTCCATCATTTTGCCGTGAAGCAAAAGAAATCTGTCCAGTCATAAAGGCCTTTGGGGTGGATGAACATTTTGACTTTCAATTACTGAATGATTATGACATGGTAGAGTACTTTTTATTCGATACGAAGGTGCCAGATCATGGTGGTTCAGGTATCAAGTTTAATTGGAGCAAGCTCAATGAATATCATGGAGACACCCCATTCTTGCTAGCTGGCGGAATAGGCCCTGACGATGCCTCAGAAATAAAAAAAATAAAACATCCCATGTTTATGGGTGTAGATATAAATAGCAAGTTTGAAATTGAGCCTGGGCTTAAACATGTGCCAAGGGTGGAAAAATTTGTCAATGAACTAAAAAACTAATGAGATGACTTATCAAGTAGATGATGCTGGCTTCTATGGTGATTTTGGTGGTGCATACATACCAGAGATGCTCCATAGTAACATTGATACCCTTAAGAAGCAATACAAAGAGATCATGTACGAAGACTCTTTTCAGAAGGAGTTTCATCAATTGTTGAGAGATTATGTAGGGCGCCCTACACCATTGTACCTCGCACGACGATTATCAAAAAAGTATGGTGGTAAAATCTATCTCAAGCGAGAAGACCTTAATCATACTGGTGCTCACAAGATTAATAATACCATCGGTCAGATATTGATGGCTAAGCGTTTAGGCAAGCAGCGTATTATCGCTGAGACTGGCGCGGGTCAGCATGGAGTTGCTACAGCTACCGTATGTGCATTGATGGGGCTTGAGTGCATCGTATATATGGGCAAGGTTGATATAGCCCGCCAAGCTCCCAATGTTGCGAGAATGAAGATGTTGGGCGCAGAAGTCAGGCCAGCTCTTAGCGGCAGCCAAACCCTAAAAGATGCTACTAATGAGGCTATAAGAGATTGGATTGGCAATCCCTCTAGCACTCATTATATCATTGGTTCTGTTGTCGGCCCGCATCCTTACCCTGATATGGTAGCACGTTTTCAATCTATAATCAGTGAAGAGGTCAGATGGCAACTCAAAGAGAAAGAAGGTACAGAGACACCTGATTATTTAGTCGCCTGTGTAGGAGGTGGCAGTAATGCAGCAGGGATATACTACCACTATCTCGATGAGCCAAAAACTAACATAGTAGCTGTCGAAGCTGCAGGAAAAGGAATTGATACAGGCGAGTCTGCGGCAACAAGTGTATTAGGATCTATAGGCATCATACATGGGAGCAAGACGCTCTTAATGCAGACCGAAGATGGTCAGATCGTCGAACCATACTCTATTAGCGCAGGATTAGATTATCCTGGTATAGGGCCACAGCATGCTCATCTTATATCGAGTGGTCGTGCCCAAGTGTATAGCGCAACCGATGAAGAGGCTCTGGCGGCAGCATTAGAACTATCGCGTATAGAAGGTATCATACCAGCACTCGAGACCGCTCATGCTCTCGCAATTCTTGGAAAGATGAGTATTAAGGAAGATGAAATAGTAGTCCTCAATCTTTCAGGACGTGGTGATAAAGATTTAGCCACATTTACTGAGTATCTCAACAGACAGATTGGAGAACAAAAAAGTGACCACTAATGAATCGATTGACCAAGTTGTTTTCTGAGAAACAATCAGAAATACTTAATATATACTTCACTGCGGGACATCCCAAGTTGGATAGTACTGTGGAAGTGATCCAAAATCTTACTGATTTAGGAGTAGATCTCATAGAGTTGGGAGTGCCTTATTCTGATCCTATGGCGGATGGTGAAACTATTCAGAATAGCAGTAGCATAGCACTCAAGAACGGCATGACTCTCCAAACACTTTTTAAGCAAGTTGCAGCGATTCGTAAGACATCACATGTCCCAATTATCTTGATGGGTTACTACAATCAGATGATGCAATATGGATTAGAGCGATTTCTACAGTCGTGTCAACACTCAGGTGTCGACGGATTAATTATTCCAGATCTGCCGATGTCAATTTACAAGAGAGATTATCAAGAGCTTTTTCAGCAGTATGACCTGAAAATCGCCTTTTTAATCACTCCTGAAACCAGCAATGAGCGAATTCTATTAGCAGATGAGCTAAGTTCGGCTTTTATTTATGTAGTCTCAAAATCAAGTATCACTGGTTCTGCCGGTGCGATCGATCACGCACAAAAGAAATATTTCAAACGTATCGAAGGCCTAAACTTAAAAACACCAAGATTGATTGGTTTCGGCATCCATGACAGGGAAACATACCTAACGGCATGCGATAATAGCAATGGGGCTATTATTGGCTCGGCGTTTATCAGAGTTCTTGATACAGCAGATAATCTCACCGAAGACATTGCTCATTTTATTAGTACCATTAGATAAGCCTAAATGTCACTATATCATTAGGCTTTATATGTGCCATCTGATTTAATGAAGCTTCAGATAATACACCTATGCGTGGATAGCCGCCTATAGTCTGAGCATCACGTCCAAGGATGATAGGCGTGCCAGCAGAAGTGATCTGAATAGTGCCAGGTAAAACACCCGACGAGACCATTGGTGGTATATGATTTATGTTCAGTTCTAGGCCATCGAGTCTGTACCCCATCCGATTAGATGCATTGTTGACTGTGTAGGTCGTTGCTAAAAATTGCTCACGAGCCAATTCAGAGAATAGTCCATATTCAGGCCCTTTATACAGCACTAACTGATGAGTTGGGTCATGCGATATACTTTCATGTATATCAATGATAGGATGCTCACTAGGACGTTCTGTATTGATATTTATCTGTGATCCATTCTTAAGAATATTTTCGGTTAGCACTTCACCATATATTAATGGGCTGACACTACCCTTCCAGCGATTGACATCCCATTGACCAGCAATTCCTATATAGCAACGACATCCATACTTTAACCGACCAAAACTGAGCTGCTCTCCAGCATTAACAACAACAGTTTTATTTAATTCTATAGGTATTTTGTTGATAATTGGAGACAGATCTGAACCTGTAACAACCATTACAGCAGTGCTATGAAACAAGATTGTAGGCCCCATCATCGTGCATTCTATCACCGGCTCAGAAGCACTATTTCCTACGATCGTATTGCAAAGCTCATAACTCTCTAAGTCCATAGCTCCGCCCTGCGGAATTCCCTCATGAGCACATCCAATTCTGCCTACATCTTGAAGAGTGGTATATAAGCCAGATTTAATGATGTCAACAATCATGATTCGACAAGTTGATTATAGTCATATTTCTTATAGACACACAGGTTAGAAATATGACGGTGTTCTTCAAGAGTAATTGGCTTGTAGCTTATCCGATCATAGGCTCTCAATAAGCTTGGCTCCTCACGATGCGCATCAAATACGTCCACTGGGCAATGACCAATGATATTCCATCCCCCGGGGCTATTGACAGGGTAGATTCCAATTTGTTCGCCGGTTATAGCCAAGGAGCCCGCAGGCACTTCCTTACGCGGTGATGATAGACGAGGGCAGCGAATCGCATCATCTAAACTTGCCATAAAAGCAAATCCAGGTAGGAAGCCCATCATATGAACTTGATAAGTATTCTTCAAGAGTAATCGCCTGATATCCTCGATTGGTTTACCACAATGCGCCACTACTCTGGTTTGATCAAGCGCAAAGCTTGAATGAAAACAGGCTGGAATCTCCAATTTTCTATAGTCGCCTTCTATTTCATCAGTGTGGTTTATATCAGCCACATAAGCACTGATTTCATCATAACTCAGCATATCAGAATTGTAGCGAACAAGCATAGAGTTGTAGGCAGGGATTAGATCAATAATCTGATCGAAGTATCGCTGTTCAAGGAGCGTAGTAATGTGTTTAATGGTAGATAAATTCTGATTAGAGAGACCACCATCTAATTTTATTAATAGTGCATTGGAGCCATAGGGAAGTATATTCATAGAACTCCACGATTAGTATGCTTGATTATTACTATTGATCTCATTGTCGTAGTCAAGATGATAAGTCCATTGTTTAATATCATAAAGATAAGTCAATGCTTATAGTTAGCTGATTTAGAATATGTTTAGATCGGATAGTTCGAAATAAGATGTACTTGTCTTTTTTCAGTGTTTTGTTATGTAGAGGCAAGAAGAAATATTCTGTCATCCCAGTGTAGCCCTATGAAAAATTAATACAGTTTAAAAATGCATCAAATTTAAACTGTTATGAAGAGAAGTAAATTCAATGAGAGTCAGATTATTAAGGCCTTAAAGGAGAACGAGTCTGGTCGTTCTGTTGATGAGATTAGCCGGGAATTAGGTACTCTCATAAATTTTCTGGTAATAAGATTTTCAATTCTATTCCATCCCTATAGAGTAATGTAAACCCTCGCTTGCGATATGCTTGAAAGTCTGCTAACGACGGGTCATTGTGATAAGCCATAAGATCATGGTAAAACATAAACTCTATGGGATAGTCCTCCTTAAACACGATGGTAGTATTCGGGTCAAAGTCTGTAGCATTTATTACGCTGGCCACCTCCATTGATTTAAGTCTTTCAACTGGTACATTCTGGATCACAGTGAGCTTAGATCCTGTTGTCATCATTGGCCCTATAATAATGCATAGTGCAACTAGATGTATCATAAATTTCAGTGATTTTAGGCTTCTCCATGGCTCCCATTTCATAATAGAATAATATATCTCTGACAGTATGATCGAAACGGCTGGAGCACATATCAATAAGTATGTATTTCGCTTAACCATAGATAGGCTCAGTAATAGGATGGGAATGAAGATCCAAAGCCCTAATGTCAAGGCGTTTTTTGATAAGCTCACGGTCAGAGAGCGTAGATAGTAAATCGTGATCATCATAAGTGAGCTAAATCCAAAGACGAAACCGAAGGACTTAAAATAGAAGTACCATGGTTGAACATGAGGGCTATTATGATCTGTACTGATATTCAACCACGTTGAAAAAAGTAATTCTGTTTCCTGTGGATAGCGACTCCATAAAAACATAAGCCAAGGCGCAATACCTAAAAGGAATAATGCCAGGAGCAAACTGATATGGTCGTATGGTAGGCAGGATGATCTCACTACGATTATTGCAATCACAATTACGGTAGGAAGCAAAGCAGCTATGTACTTGCAATGAAAACTTATCACAAGTAACAACGCCATGATCAAGATGGCTCTGACATTTAGTTTATAGGACAAAGCACCATATATCGCACCGTAAGACGACACTAAGAAGAGTGCCTCACATAAGTCTGATGAGATATGCCCTCCTGTCACGCCTAAGAGCATATGATTAGTGCCATATAGAAGCGCCGCAAGTACACCCACCTCTTTACTAAAGAATCGACGCCCAATACGATATGTGAGCGCCACAGATACGCAGTGAGCAATAATCGAAATCACTCTAAGAGAATATACATGAACACCGAACAACTTGATGGATAATGAAGTCAACCAGAGTGGCAATATGGGTTTACTCAACCAGATATGATTAGACCACCAAGCGATCATGTCGTAATCCAGATGTGGAATCCGATACAAGCTAGGTGTTAACCAATCATAGGTCAGATTTTTAGCTACTAAAGCATGAAAGCGCTCATCGTATAAATTTAGATACGGCTGAGCCGAAAATATTACTGACAGCACCACTGATGCGAGTAGAGGAATTAAAATATCAATGTCCTTAGCACTGCTGAAAACATGCCTTATGTTCCATTTATTTGTTTGAGCAAGCTCCAAAGATGCAATGAATTGTATCGACTTTTGAATGTCCATCTACAATGGGAATTGATGCTATACAAGAATCACAATTCTCGGAATGCTGAACCATGACCGCCTATCCACTAAGAACCAACCTAAATGTGATAATGCTTATGCTGTTAAGGCTTAGTTCTGTGATTTAAATTTAATAGAAATTTATATGATATTTTGATGTCCTTTTCACCTTCTGTTACTAAAGCAAAGAGTTTCTATCAATTTAACTTTCTTTGAGATATGAAAAAATATGATGCGATTATCATTGGTGCTGGTTCAGCAGGATTAGGATGTCTCGGTTTGGCGAAAGAAATGGGCTGGTCTGCGATGATCGTTGATAAGGATGAAAACAACATTGGTGGTGACTGTCTCAATTTTGGTTGTGTTCCGAGTAAAGCTCTAATATATGTCGCTAAGCAATTTCAGGGCGCAAGGAATGCCACAGAGTTCGGACTCTCGGTGAGCGGAATAGCGGATTGGTCTAAAGTGATCAGCTATGTTCATGAAAAGCAAGCAGTTATCAGAGCTCATGAGAGTGCTGAATATCTTAGATCAAATGGAGAACACTTGGTCATAGGTGAGGCACACTTCGTAGATAATCACAGTATTGAAGTTGCTGGTGAGCAATATCAAGCTGAATACTTCTTTATCTGCACTGGATCCCATCCACGAGTAATCCCATTTAAAGGTTTAGGCCAAATACAATACTATACCAATGAGACATTGTTTTATGAGCTGAAATCACTTCCCGATCGCCTGTTGGTAGTAGGTGGCGGTCCAATAGGTTGCGAGATGGCTCAGGTATTCCAGCGCCTAGGTACTCAGGTCAGTTTATTAGATCGGGGTGACCGAATACTTCGAAAAGAACGCGAAGAGATGAGTCATATACTAGAGGACAGGCTTGCACGTGAAGGAATAGAAATCATCTTAGGACACGATTTAAAACATTTCAGCGATGAGAATACGGCAATAATCGAAGAGAAGGCCACAAAGAAGGAGCGTTCGATATCTTTTGATGCATGCCTGCTAGCCATCGGTCGCGGGCTAAATCACTCCTCCTTAAAATTGGAAAATGCACGAGTAGAATTAACTGATCGAAAGAAGATTAAAGTCAATGACTATCTACAGACCAGTCAGAAGCATATCTATGTTGTTGGTGATGCAGTTGGATCATATCAATTCTCTCATGGAGCCGAAAAACATGTGAATTTGCTGCGACATAATTTCAAGAGTATGTTTGATAGAAAGCATCATGTCAAGGGATTGTCATGGGTGACATTTACAGATCCGGAGATTGCTACTTTTGGATTTAGTGAAGAATATCTCAAAGAAAACAAGATTTCTTACTGGCGTCAGGATCAAGATTTTAGTCGGGACGACAGAGCTATCACAGGAGATTACGGTTATGGCAAGATGACCTTATTCGTCACAAGAGATCGTAACAAGTCCAATAGAAAGATATTGGGTGGATCCTTGATTGCGCCGATGGCAGGAGATATCATGCAAGAATTGCACTTAGCTACAATCACAGATCTTTGCTTAGATGATTTTATCAAGAAGGTGTATGCCTACCCTACGGCGAGCCGAATCAATCAACAAACAATAAAAGGTATTGTAGATTACAAAAAATAGCCTTGCACAGGCCATTTAAGATGGCAAGGACACATCATTTATCATTTAAGTACATATGTAGACATCATCTAAAAAGTTAAATTTGACGTATGTAAAAATTGTGTGTTCTCAATGCTTTAAGTCCAGATGATAAAGAATCAATTAAAGAACGAAGAATTTCTCAAACTCGTGATGGACAACATACCATCATTTGTCTTCTGGAAAAATACCGAAAGCATCTATCAGGGTTGCAACAAGAATTTTGCTGAGTCTGCCGGTCTGTCCTCAACCGACGAGATAATAGGCAAAAGTGACTATGATCTGCCATGGAGTAAAGAAGAATCCGACTACTTTAGAAAAATCGATAAAGAGGTGATGGAATCTGGCCAGGTTCAACTGAACTTTGAGGAGCCTATGACCATCAATAATGGAGAGACAAAATGGATTCGTACAAGCAAAGTGCCACTCAGTAATAAGAGTGGCGATATCATTGGGATACTTGGAACCTACGAAGACATCACTGAGCGGAAAAACATGGAGCTTGAATTGCAGGCTAATAACAATAATCTGAAATCTCTCAATTCCAAGCTTGAAATGATTAATCAAGACCTTGAGCAATTTGCTTACGCAACCTCCCATGATTTGCAGGAACCCTTAAGAATGATTGCTGGATTTTCTGGATTGCTCAATAAAAAATATGCTCCCCTATTAGGGGATGAGGGCAATGATTACTTAAATATAATTTCAGAGGGCGCTAAGCGTATGTCTTCTTTGGTAGATCAAATAATGACCTACTCAAGAATAGATAAAACAAGAAATGATTTTGAAGAAGCCTCTATTGCAGAGCTTATAAATCAGGTCAGGTTAGATTTAGGGCCACTGCTCAAGGAAGAAAACGCACAATTAGAGATTGATATTGAAGAAGGTACGATTGTGTGTCACCGAGATAAATTGAAGATGCTGTTTACTAATCTGATAGTGAATGGCATAAAGTTTAACCAAAATAAGCAGCCCAAAATCAAAGTATCAGTTGAAGAAAGGGAAGAAGAATGGTACGTAGAAGTAGTTGATAATGGAATCGGTATAGATCCAAAGTTTTCGCATCTAATCTTTCAGCCATTCGAACGATTAAGCACTAAAGAAGATTATGAAGGAAATGGTGTTGGATTATCTATATGCAAGAGAATAGCAAGTTTGCACGGCGGTACCATCAGTCATAAGGCTAATCCAGGAGGCGGCACAATATTTTATTTCTCATTACCTAAGGGTATTAGTAATTACTAATGAGTTGCTGCAAGGCTTCAATTTAGTTTAGAGATGCCTGGTATGTTAGATGGTGACATTTAGCTAATTGTTGATTCTCAGCTGTGCTCTTATAAGTAAAGATTGTAGATATTAGGTAATAATTAACAGGAGCTATGATCAAGATCGCAACTTTTATAGTTTTAATTCTCGGGCTTGGTAACTCAAGGTGCAATCAACAAAACAATGTCGCCACTCTAAACCCTTCCTTGATATCGACACAAGTAGATAATGATCCGCCCAGCAGATGGCAACTGTATAGTGCATACGGCAACAGTGAGATTATAGTGATCTACGGTTCTAATGACGAAGATATATCTGCCAAGTACGAGGCGGTCATCAAGGAATTTAAACAAACAATTTCTTCAGAGGCCCAACAACAGTTAAAAATCCGCTTTGAACAAGCCAGCAGCATCAAAGCGGCAGATATTGAAGACAAAATAGTTTACCTGGTTGGCACCCCGAGATCTGTTCCCTTAATAGCAGATATAGGGCAAAGTCTTCCTATAGGTATTGATGCCGATGGCTTCAAGATACTAGACAAGACCTATACCGATAAGCAATCAGTTCTTGCCATGTATAACTATCCTAATCCCACCCAATCTATTCTGCCATTGACTGTCATAACTGGAAACGACGATGAGGCGGTTTATCATCTGTTTGAACAGTCTCTGCAATCTGGCATAGGGTTCAATTGGGCAAGCTTTGACTATGTCGTCTACCGCAATACTGTCAAAACTACAATTGGGGCATTCGATAATGCATGGAACATCAGGCCTGATCTTGTTTTTGAATTTGGTGATGATGAGGTGGAGATTCTTCAGACAGCTATTTATAGTATTGCTAACTATAACGATGAGTTAAGCGATGGCGAGCTAAAAAAAATAGGGCAAAAACTTGAAGCAAAAATCACATCCATCAAAGAATTTGTGGGGAAACAATCGGATCTTCCTAAGATTTCATATCATATCTACCCATCTGCGGAGGAAAAGGCATTACATCAGTCTAATAGTGCTCAAGCTCATGTGAATTTTAAAGAAAATGCTTGTTACACCATTATCAATGATCAGTATGAAAAGAACTTCATTGAAAAAGAAAATCTACTCATCCTGAGGTCTCTACTTGGCAAACCTAAAGCATCCATACTCGAATTAGGTATGGGTATAAAATTCACTGATCAATGGCAAAGAGAAGGGTATCACTACTGGGCTGCTCGCCTCGTGGAATCTGGATATAAAATGAGTCTAACTGAATTATTCAATCACGAAGCACATGATCGAGAATCAACATTGCTTAGAGAATCTATGTCTGGCGTCCTAGTTGATTTTCTTCTGAATTTGGTTGGTAAAGAGCAATTTCTTGAGCGATACAACTCTTGGTCACCTACTACTGAGGACATAGAAGGATTAAATCCGATGTGGCGCGAGTTTCTCTCGGAGCTTCCAACCAGATATCCACAGAAGAAGCGAAATTTTAAGCAGACTTCTTATCTGCAAGGTTTTAATTTTGCCCATGAGGGGTATCGTATCTTTAACGGCTATCTATCCAATCTTGCAAGTCAAGCTATACATAAGCAATCAGAATTAGGCGCTAATGCCATTGCGATTGTGCCCTACTCATACATGAGGGACCCGCAGTCACCTAATCCATTGCCTATCCCCAATCGCCCTGGCCAAGAAAATGATCAAGGAGTGATTCACTCTGCTTATGTGGCTAATCAGCAAGGAATGGCCACTATGTTGAAACCGCAGATCTGGTTTAGAGGATCTTGGCCTGGTGATGTAAAAATGAAGAGTGAAGAAGATTGGGACTCGTTCTTCAAGTATTACAATGATTGGATCATCCATTATGCATTACTGGCAGAAATTCATGAAATCGATATGTTGTCGGTGGGAGTAGAATTTGTTAAAGCTACCCTTTCTCATGAAGACGAATGGCGCCAGATCATCAGGAATGTACGTAAGGTATACCAAGGTCAGTTAACCTACTCTGCTAACTGGGGTGATGAGTTTGAAAAAGTTGGATTTTGGGATGAACTCGATTTCATAGGCTTGAACTGCTACTATCCCTTAAGCAAACAGGATAATCCGAGCAAGCGAGAATTGACCAAAAATTTTGAAGGAGTAAAGAGTAAAATTAAGAAGGTATATAGATCTCATCAAAAACCAATTGTTTTTACGGAGATTGGCTTCAGAAGTATCGAAGCGCCTTGGAAAAACCCACACGCAGAAGGAGACGATTCTTTTAATGCCTCACATCAAGACTTATGCTATCAAGTAATCTTTGAAGGGATCCAGGATCAAGAGTGGTGTGGTGGTATACTATGGTGGAAGTTCCCATCTTACCTTGATTATCAAGGCGCTGAAAACAACTCGTTCACTCCTAACATGAAGCAGGCTGAAGCTTCGGTAAAGGATTGGTTTAGCAAAAATTTATAGATATGGTCATATTGAAACAATCGCTTTATTCAGCCATTCTGATAATTGCATTAGTAGGCTTATACGGCACATATGGGCTTGTTAGAGTCGAGTGGTTAACAGGTAATGCGTGTCCTAAGCTTTTAGGTATTCCAGCCTGTTATATCATCGTTAGCTGTTTTGCATTGGCTATCATATCACACCTGGGCTTCCTAAAAGATAAGAGAAGAATATTTTGGCTCGGAGTGCTGCCAGCTCTTGCAATAGCTAGCTACGGTAGTATGGGCGAGCTGTTCAACTTTGCTACTTGTCCAAAAACAAGTGGCGGTATACCAATGTGCTATATCTCATTAGCAATGTTTGGGAGTCTTGCATTCCTGAAATTTTTCTTGACGAGAGTAGAATAAATCGGACTAAATCACATCTCTTGCACCTTTGGCAATTGCTAAGGCCACAGGATTATCTCCATGGATACAAATTGACTCCACATGGAGTGCATGTGACGTGCCATCAGCCCAAGTAACCATCTGATCTTGTGCTAATATGCGTACCTGTTGTATAGCGACCCGAGCATCATGATATACGGAACCAGGAATCGAGCGTGATTGCAACTTTGTATTGTGTTCATAACGGCGATCTGCAAACCCTTCTTTAATTATGCCGATCCCTAAACTTTCTGCTACCTTTATGATCGGGGCATCTGCCAAGGCCATAATCATAAGAGATTTATCTATAGATTGAATTCCTCTTATTACAGCTGCTGCCTCCTCTTGATCTTGAGCAATAGAGTTATAGAGTGCCCCATGAGGTTTGACATAGGCGAGTGTTCCTCCTTTAGACTCTACCAAGCCTTTTAGAGCACTGACCTGATATTTAATAAGAGAAGTAAGCTCGTGATGAGGAACATACATCTTACGTCTCCCAAATCCCTGTAGATCTGGATATGACGGATGTGCGCCGATCCGCAATTCATGTTCTAGCGCTGCATCTATAGTTCGCTCAATATGATAAGCATCTCCCCCATGAAAACCACATGCAATATTGCAAGAGCTGAGGTATGGCATCAATAAGTGATCTTGTCCTATAGAATAATTGCCGAAGCTTTCACCCATGTCACAGTTCAGATCAATCTTCATAGTTATCCTTTATTGATGGCGCTTTTTAAGAATTTTAATAACATCAGATAGGTCCATGTTACGATCTCTGAGCAATACTAAGTAATGAAACAGTAAATCTGCCGCCTCAGCCAAGAATAATTCATCATTCTTGTCCTTAGACTCAATTACTAATTCTACAGCCTCCTCTCCTACTTTCTGAGCAATCTTATTAGTTCCTTTTTCAAACAATGACGATGTATAAGACTTTTCAGATCGATCCTTATACCGACTATTAATGACATCCTCGAGATAATCTATGAAGTTTGTATTGCTAGTGCAATTTGATTCATTCCAGCAGGTATCACTTCCAGTATGGCATATAGGGCCTTTAGGTATGGCTTTAATTAATAAGGTGTCTTCATCACAATCAATAGACCACTTTTTTAGGGTTAGATAGTTCCCACTTGTTTCTCCTTTTGTCCAGATTTTATTTTGAGATCTACTCCAAAATGTAACCTTGCCAGTATTAATAGTGATGTCAAAGGCTTCTTGATTCATATAACCCAGCATTAAGACTTTATTAGTCATTACATCCTGCACTATTGCTGGTATTAAGCCACTATGTTTGTCGAAGATCATTATTATTCTAAAATTGTGTGATTTATATCCTGATAGGAATACCCCTATTTTCCAGATGTTGCTTTAGCATAGGAATAGGTATCTCATTGAAGTGAAATATACTCGCTGCTAATCCTGCATCTGCATTTCCGAGGGTAAAAGTATCATAAAAGTCATCCATAGATCCCGCTCCTCCAGATGCTATGACAGGTATGGTGACTAGCTCATTCATCTTAGCTAATGCTTCATTAGCAAATCCCGACTTGGTGCCATCGTGATCCATCGAGGTAAATAATATCTCCCCCGCGCCTAAATCTTCCATCCGTTGTGCCCAATCAAATAATTCAATCTCAGTAGGCTTTGTACCACCATGAGTATGAAGCATCCATCGATCACCTACTTGACGTGCATCTATTGCAACGACCATACACTGACTACCAAATGTGTCGGATATTTCCTTTACTATCTGAGGGTTATATACCGCAGCACTATTCACGCTTACTTTATCAGCGCCGTTAGCGAGAATCTTGCTAACCTTATCTGCTGAGGCTATTCCACCTCCGACAGTAAATGGGATGTTAATCTGTTTACCTACCTCTTTGACAAGTGAATAGATGGTCTCTCGTTCCTCTTGAGTAGCTGAAATATCTAAGAATACAAGTTCATCCGCACCCTGTTCCGCATATTTTCTGGCTAACTCTATGGGATCTCCTGCATCTCTGAGCTCGAGAAAGTTGACACCTTTGACAGTTCTGCCGTTCTTGATGTCGAGACAAGGTATGATACGTTTAGTAAGTGGCATGTCTAGACAATATCAAATGTTCTGACTACCTCTTCGAGGTCGACTAACCCTTCATATAGAGCTTTGCCAAGTATCACTCCATCTACCCCTATCTCCTTTAGTGTCATCATTTCCTTGATACTTGACACACCACCACTTGCCGTCAGTTTTATATTAGGGAAGTTGTCAAGAATTTTATCATAGAGTTCTACAGACGATCCTTGCATCATCCCGTCTTTGCTGATATCGGTACACACAAAATTTACGGCACCATCATCGGAGAAGTCATTGATAAAATCAAAGAGCTCAATTTCAGTTTTCTCCTGCCATCCATTGACGGCTATGCGGCCTTCTTTCACATCAGCACTCAGGATAATCTTGTCAGAGCCGTACTTCATAATCCAAAACTTCACTAGTAGTGGATTCCTTATAGCAAGGCTACCGATATTAACTTGGTTCGCTCCTGATCTAAAAGCCTGTATTAACGAGTCTTCACTCTTAATACCGCCACCGAAATCAATCTTAAGGTCTGTCTCCAATGCCACCTGATTGAGCGTATATAGGTTCTTAGGAGAACTTGACTTCGCACCATCTAAATCAACCATATGCAGGTAGTTAATCCCTTTGTCTACCAGGTCTGTTGCCACATCAAGAGGGCTTTGATCGTAGATTTTCTTTTGGTTGTAATCACCTTGTGTTAATCTGACACACTTGCCATCGATGATATCTATCGCCGGTATGATTTTCATATGATCTTCTTAATGAAGTTTGCTAAAATCTGTTCTCCTACGACACCACTTTTCTCGGCATGAAACTGAATGCCGTAGAAGTTTTCTTTATGGACTGCAGCACATATCTCTATTCCATATTTGGCTGATGCGATACTGTATTGATTGTTCTCTACATAGTAACTGTGTACGAAATATACAAAGTCATTGTTGTTTATATCTTGTAGGAGTACATGATCTGAGTTATTCTTATCCAGTTCATTCCAACCCATGTGAGGCACTTTTAGATCGAGATCAACGCTAAATCGTTTAACCCGGGCTGGAATTATATTCAGACAAGCAGTGTCCCCTTCTTCTGAATGTGCGCAGAGGAGCTGCATACCTACACAGATTCCTAATACTGGCTGTGTTAGCTCCTTGATGACATGATCTAATCCTTTTTCGATAAGATTGCTCATGGCAGCACCAGCATGCCCTACACCTGGAAATATTACCTTGTCAGCAGAGCGTATCTCATCGCTATCGCTAGTGAGTAGATAATGTACATCTAATCTATCCAGTGCATTCATCACACTGCAGATATTTCCGGCATCATAATCTATTAACGCTATCATATAACCCCTTTAGTCGATGGCATTTCATCACTCAGTTTATCTATGGCTTTGCCCATTCGTATAGCTCGAGCAAATGCTTTAAATATCGATTCAATTTTATGATGTTCGTTGTCTCCCTCTACCTTGATATTCAGATTGCAATCCGCATGATCAGAGAAGGACTTGAAGAAGTGATATACCATCTCTGTTGGCATATCTCCGACATACTCCCGCTCTAAAATGACAGCCCATTCAATCCATGGCCTTCCGCCAAAGTCTAGGGCTACTTGTGCTAGACAATCATCCATCGGAAGGGCAAATCCATATCTCTGAATTCCTACCTTTTTACCAAGAGCTTCTTTAAAGG
The DNA here is from genome assembly GCA_964489125.1 of uncultured Saprospiraceae bacterium. Taxonomy (GTDB): domain Bacteria; phylum Bacteroidota; class Bacteroidia; order Chitinophagales; family Saprospiraceae; genus GYS-P2D. The sequence continues at coordinate 38,963 of CAZAXY010000001.1, read as the reverse complement.
CTTGACCCAATGCTATGGCAGTGTCCTCTATCGTATGGTGTTCATCTATTTCGAGATCTCCTTTTGCATTAATGATAAGATCCATTTGTCCGTGCTTAGCAATTTGATCAAGCATATGATCAAAGAAATTCAGACCTGTACTGATCATTGACTCCCCACTGCCATCCAAGTTAAGGTGAACCGCAATATTGGTTTCTTTAGTGGCCCTGAACATATGACTCTGCCGATCCTGTTTTTTCAGGAAGTTATATACATCACTCCAACTATCTGTGATTAAGGCAGTGGAGCTAGCGAGCTCACCAGGGGCCATTACATTCTTACCATCATATTCATTGATGAATAGTCCTTTAGCACCCAAGTTCTTAGCCAATTGAATGTCACTCCAGCGATCTCCTATTACAAATGATTGAGACATATCGTATGGGCTTTCTATATACTTTGTTAACATAGCTGTGCCCGGTTTGCGATATGGAGATCCATCCTTTTCGAAACTACGGTCTATGTAAATATCTTCAAATCGAATGCCCTCCCCACTTAGAGTTTGTACAGTTAGTTCTTGATATGGCCAGAAAGTTTCTTCTGGATACGAATCCGTACCCAAGCCGTCTTGATTGGTGATCATTACAAGAACATAGTCCAATTCTTGTACTATTCTAATTAAGTACTTAATCACACCAGGGTAGAACGAAAACTTTTCAAGTGTATCGACTTGATAGTCTGTCTGGGGCTCACGTATGAGTGTTCCATCTCTGTCAATAAAGAGTACTTTTTTCATGAGCTGTAATTTCTAAGTGTTTCTACCACTCTCTGGTTTTCACTTGCCGTCCCTACGGTAATCCTAAGGCATCCCTTACAATGAGGAAGATTAGAGCGATCTCTTACTATTATCTTTCGTTCTCTTAGATATGCCATAACCTGCATAGGATTATCAAACTTAACTAACAAAAAGTTAGCATCAGAAGCATGCACAAGATGAACTATTGACAATCCTTTTAATTCCTCGCTGAGCTTGTCACGTTCGGCAATTATACTGTTATTCTCTCGTGTGATGTGTTCCAAGTCATCAAGTACTGCCAAGGCCCTCTCTTGAGTCTGTGATCCAATATTGTAAGGTGCTTTGACCTTAGTCATATACCGAAGGATTTCAGTATTTGCAAATGCCATACCTATACGTAATCCAGCTGCACCTAATGCTTTAGAGAAGGTCTGGAGAACAATCAGATTTTCATACTTATTAACTAATGATATGCATGATAGGCTTGAACTAAAGTCGATATAGGCCTCGTCGATGACTACAAGGCCATTGAATCCCTCAATACAAGTTTGTAGTTTTTGGAGTTTATAACTATTACCTGTAGGGTTATTGGGACTACATAGAAATAAGACCTTATCCTTCTCCGTCTGATCCACCAATGCATCACTGAGCTCAAATTCAAAATTAGCATTGAGGTCTATTTGAAGTGTATCTATGTCATTGATGTCTGCCATGACTTTATACATACCAAAACTCGGATAGATGTATCGTATACGATCTATACCAGGTCGGCAGAAAGTTCTAATAATGTAATCGATAATCTCGTCACTCCCATTGCCCAGGAATATGTTCTCACTGTTGATTCCTTTCCACTGACTTATTGCCGCCTTAAGTTTACGCTGATATGGGTCAGGATAGCGATTGATGCCATTGTCATAAGGATTTTCATTGGCATCTAATAGTACATCTGCTATACCGTCAAACTCTGCACGCGCAGAGCTAAATGGGACTAGAGATAGAATATTAGGTCTTACGAGCTTGTTGATCTCTATCATGATTTTCTGATATCGTTCATTCTAACAGTTACAGCATTAGCGTGCCCCTCTAATTGCTCGGCTTCTGCCATAGTTACAATATGTGGACCTAAGTTTAACAGACCTGATTCTGTGATATGCTGAAAAGTGACCTTCTTAACAAATGAATCTAATGACACGCCACTATATGACTTTGCATACCCCGCAGTGGGCAACGTATGATTAGTTCCTGAGGCATAGTCGCCAGCACTTTCGGGAGTATGATGACCTAAGAAAACGGAACCAGCATTCTTAATTCGCGGGATATAAGACTCATAGTGATCGCTCAAGATAATCAGATGCTCTGGCGCATAGTCATTGATAAAATCGAATGCCTGCTGTATATCATCAAAACATACAAAACTGCTGTTTATCATAGCTTGCTCTGCAATCTCTTGCCTCGGGAGCCTTGATAATTGTGAATCAAGACTTTTTTGCACCTTGTTGAATATACTTTCTGATGTAGAAACTAATACCACCTGACTGTCCACACCGTGTTCCGCCTGCGACAACAGATCAGCGGCAATGTAATCAGGAGAGGCTTCGGAGTCTGCATACACTAATACTTCTGAGGGTCCTGCTGGGAGATCGATGGCGACTTGATAGTCTTGAGCCATAATCTTGGCAGCCGTGACATATTGATTTCCAGGGCCAAATATTTTATGTACACGAGGGATCGTCTCCGTACCTATGGTCATGGCAGCTATTGCCTGTGATCCACCTACTGTAAAAATCTCTTCAATACCACATAAGGAGGCGGCATAGATGATCGCCGGATGTAAGTGCCCAGATTTATTAGGAGGGCTACATAAAATGACTCGTTCACAACCCGCAATTTGAGCTGGGACCCCTAGCATAAGAGCCGTACTTAACAAAGGTGCTGTTCCTCCAGGTATATATAAACCAATCGCCTCTATACTGCGAGCCTCTCTCCAACATGTGACCCCTGGGCTTGTCTCTATCTTATCAGCAGATAATTGTTGTGACTCATGAAAAGCCTTAATGTTATGATAAGCTTGATTAATAGATTCATTTAACTCAATACCTAACTGACCTTTTGCGATGGATATCGTCGCCTGATCTACTTTAAGTGATGACAGTTTTACTCCATCGTATCGACTTGTGAATTCTATTAGTGCCTGATCGCCTTGTGATTTTACAGCATTAAATACGGTACTAACTACTTCTTTAAGGTCATTGGCAGGTTTTGCCGGTCGCTGCAAGGCAGCTTTCCTGTCTGCACCAATAGGATTATATAAAATCGGAATCTTCAGTGACATCAGACGACCATTTTTTCAATAGGAACAACAAGGATTCCCTCGGCTCCCAATGATTTTAATTCTTGGATCACCGACCAGAAGTCATCTTCGCTTATGACAGAATGCAATGAACTCCACCCCTCCTCTACTAATGGTAATACCGTCGGACTCTTCAACACTGGAAGGATCTTGCTTACGGCGTCGATGCTCTCATTAGGTACATTCATCAAGATATAGCGATTGTTGCGCCCTCTCAACACAGATTGAATTCTAAAGAGTAATTCATCAATCTGTGCAAGTTTGATCTTGCTTAGTTGTTTATTAACAGCTATACAAGCCTCCGATTTCTGGATAATCTCTTGTTCTTCAAGGCCATTTTTGAACAAGGTGCTTCCCGAACTAACTAAATCACATATGGCGTCTGCCAAGCCAATATTGGGGGCAATCTCAACAGATCCACTTATCAAGTGAATCTCTGCGTTAACGTTATTCTCATTGAGATATGCCCTTAGAGTGTTAGGATAGGATGTCGCAATCTTACTGCCATTGAGAGATTGAAGGCCTTCATATGAACTGCTCTTTGGTGTTGCTATCGAAAGTCGACATCGACTAAATCCGAGATGCTGGATAACATCGACTGAAGCCCCTTTTTCAACAATTGTGTTCTCTCCGATGATAGCCAAATCTACTACACCATCTTCAAGGTATTTAGGAATATCCGAATTGCGCAAAAACATGACTTCTGCATCAAATCCTCGCACCTTCGCCTTCAGCTGATCTTTTGAGTTATCAATCTTTAGGCCTGCTTCTTTTAGCAGATTTATTGACTCTTCGAACAGTCTTCCCTTTTTCTGAATCGCGATATTAAGTGGCATTAGCTGTTTTATCTGTTACAATAAAAAAACCCGCTAACAATTAAGTAAGCGGGCGATATATGTTATGGACACACAAATCTTCATCTCACTTACCAGCGTAAGAAAAAATGATGATGGCTGTGTGTTCTGTTATTCATTCTGCAAACTTATGGCTATTTGCCTTAAGAATGAAATATATACTCTCTAAAAACTTATCCTTTATCTGTTATATCAATGCATTCGTCAGATATCATTCTTGTATTACAGGAATACTTCTAATTTGGAGCAAAACTTATTCTATGTCGGTGTTATCGATCAAAAACCTCACCAAAAACTATGGCAAGCTGAGAGCCGTTGATGGCTTAAATCTTGAAATAGAGAAGGGACATGTCTACGGCTTACTTGGTCCTAATGGCAGTGGCAAGACCACTACCCTAGGGATTATATTAGATGTCCTTAGACAAGATGATGGGACATATGAATGGTTTGAAGGGGCATATGGAGAACATGCACGAATGAAGATCGGAGCAATTCTAGAGACCCCTAACTTTTATCCTTATCTCAACGCATCTGAAAACCTTGATATCATCAGAAGAATAAAAGGTGTCTCAACTGTTGATTACGACGACTTGTTAGAAGTAGTAAATCTCGCCCATCGCAAAAAATCCGCATTTAGAACCTATTCTCTAGGCATGAAGCAGAGATTGGCTATTGCAGCAACCATGATAGGCGATCCCGAGGTGCTGATATTTGACGAACCTACTAATGGTCTCGATCCACAAGGAATTGCAGAAGTGAGGAACATACTCAGTCGCATCGCCTCTATGGGTAATACAGTTCTTATGGCGTCACATATCCTCGACGAAGTAGAAAAAATCTGTGACCATGTTGCCATAATCAAGAATGGAAAGCTCCTAGCAACAGGACCTATAGGTGCTATACTAAGTCAAGATTTAATTATTGAGATTGATGCAGTTAATCGAGAGTCGTTACAGGTTCTGTTGAATAATCATCCTGCAGTTAAAACAGCAGTAAATAAGGGTGAGTGGATTGAATGCACAGTGGACGAAAGTGAATCAATTGAAGCATTTAGCAAATCTATATTTGACCAAGGAATAATTCCTACAAGAATGGTAGCACGTAAGAGTAGATTAGAAGAAGAGTTTTTACAAATCACATCAAACTAAGAATTATGACCAATGTAATCTCTCTGCTTGCCTTAGAGTTAGCCAAGTTTAGAAAAAGTTCTGTTATCGGTCTTCTTACGATTCTGTATGTGGTTATGTTGCCTACAGTGATTTTCGTCGGAAAAGAATTCAAGAATGTTCCTCCTCCTCTTCCGAACAATGATATCTTTTTCAATTTTCCAACTGTCTGGGATTACCTCGGTTACGCTGGAAACTGGTTAGTATTCTTTTTTCTTGGGTTAATCTCGGTATTCATTGTAGTGAATGAAGTGAACTACAAGACGTTTAGACAAAACGTTATCACTGGCTTGACTCGACGTAACTATTTCTTAGCGAAAGTATATAGTATCATCACAATAAGTTTGCTGGCTGCTTTATACTATGGAATCATAGGTTTCGTCATTGGGGCTGTTCATGCTGAGGAGTTTAGTATTGTCGAGGCCTTTGAAGATAGTAGCTGGGCGATACCACGGTTCTTTCTTATGACTTTAGGATATACCTCTTTTGGATTGCTCTGTGGATTTGTGTTTAGAAGATCTGGTATTGCTGTACTATTCTATCTATGTTATATCCTTATGATAGAAGGTATTATCAAGTGGGCTGCTCATTTTAGATTCTTCAAGAATGAATCAATAAATTACTATCCTTCTAATTGTATAGAGGATTTAATGCCTAATCCTTTGTTCCGCTTTGCTGACTTGATTCCACGGAAAGATTTGGATTTTAGCTTCTTGTTGACTTATCAACAGGCGACCATCGGGTCTATCGTATGGATATCTATATTTCTTGCGTTAGCTTATTATACTTTTCTTAAAAGGGACATTTAGAATAACCTCATAGCATCAGATTGCGTTAGTGTTGCAGAAGTATGATCATGAAGTTTTTACACCTCTTAATTTTAATAGCTTTTAGCACAATTACATGCGCTCAGAATGGCGTCGAAGGAGTTTGGCAGGCGATCGATGATCGTGACAATGAGCCCTCTTCACATATTAGGATAAAAGTTGATAATGGCGTACTTACTGGAACTGTTGTCAAGTTATTTGATGTAGAGCCAGACATCTTATGTACCAACTGTAAAGATGCTAAGAAAGACCAACCCGTGATCGGAATGGAGATCATCTATAACATGAAAGAAGATGACGGCACTTGGGAAGGTGGTCGAGTCATGGACCCAGAAGATGGCAAAGTATATAAATGCAAGCTATATCTTGAAGACAATGACACCATGAAACTCAGGGGTTATATCGGTATACCCGCACTGGGTAGAACACAGACTTGGTATCGAGTGAAATAGTTTAATCTTGTCAGAAGGAACTTGCCATTCCACCTAGTAGCATAAAGGCGAAAAAGATGCCATAAAGCACAACTATGATCAGTGTTAATATACCCATGAATTTGTAGAGAGCCTTTAAGTTATCTAAAGCATGAGTTAACTCACTTGAGCTTGTGGCTGCTATCGAGTTCTTAGCGTGTCGACTAAATTTGTACAGCTTAAATATTGGATAAAAATAAATCACTAAAACTAAGAGTGGCAATATACCAATACCCTCCGACAAGCCCAATCCCCCCAAGCCATCACCTCCTATAAACACCGTGCCTAATAACATAATCGCAATTAGTCCTATAAATACAAAACCAACGATTGACAAAAACTTAGCCCACCTAGCTGTCTCCGATAGATAATTCTTGGCTTCTCCTTCTACAGTTAGTTGATTCGAGATATGTTGATCTAATGCATCCATTTTAAAGCAATTTCTTATGAGTAAGTATGATTATCTATTTAGATAAACATAATCAATTATCAAATCAGATAAAAATGTTTTAGGCTCGATGTTGTCAGGAGATATCAACATACTTTTGGCCATAAGATTCGCAGTTTCTTCAAGTAGTTTTTTGTTTTCAATAGTTGGGTTAGCCGCTGTGCGGTTTATTAATTCCTTGATAAACAATATCTCATTCTCATCAAAATCTCCAATTTGAGGGTAAGTGATCTCTCGTTCCCTCTTATCAATCTGGATAATACTATCCAATTCCGTAAAGCGATTGTTCTTGTTCTTAATAACTGTTGTATGAGCAAAGTGATCTCCCACTCGCTGATTGCGATCCGAAGACAACATAAATAGTGATCCCAGCGCTCCCAAGCTCATAGTGATATCAACAATTCTAAATATCCATCGCAAAAAGCATTGATATATGCTAGGGTTTTGACCTTTAAGATTGACGACATTAAGATCAAGCATTTTCTTTCCTACCGATTGTCCGTAATTAAATGACTCGATAACGAAATGATACAAACTTACAATTACATACGCCATGATCGCAGCAGTGGTATAATCAAACAATAGACTAAAGAACCAAAAGCCGATCAATCCCGCGAAAAATATAATCATCAGGTCAATCAGTGATGACAAAAATCGATTGCCAATAGATGCAAGCTCATATCTGATGACGACATTGTGAGTGGAAGTGATGTCGATAGTTTTCATATGACATTATCTGGCAAGAACTAATATATGCATTTCTGTAACCCTCTAAGATGTCTTACAAATTCAAACTATGATTAATATGTATGATGGACATTGGGTGCTACTGGTGAATCAATGAATAATTTCTATTTTGGAAAGACTTATAGCTTCCGCTTGGATGAATGAATCAGCCTTTATAAACCAAAATATTGAACATTGGGAAGAATTGGAAGAGTTGTTACTGAGTGAACAATCTGATCCAATTCGGCTACATGATTTATTTGTAAAAGTGTCCAGTGATTTTGCGTACGCTAGGACATATTTTCCTAATCGTATGGTCAGAATCTATCTAAACGAGCTGACACAGAGGGTTTTTAATAAAATTTATAGGAAGAAAAATCGATTTGACATCTCTTCCTTGGTGGACTTCTACCAGAATACCTTGCCAAGAGAGCTTCTCAGAAATAAGTGGGCACTTATCATTTCAGCAGTAGTTTTCATTTCAGCGATGTCGATAGGATGGCTCTCAAGTGCTGATGATCCTGGTTTTCTCCGTTCTGTTCTCGGTGACAGCTATGTCGAGATGACTGAAGAGAATATCACAATTGGAGACCCTATGGCTGTGTACAAAAAGGCCAATCAAGTAGATATGTTCTTGGGAATTACAGTCAATAATATCAGAGTGGCCATTAATGCTTACGTATTGGGTTTGTTGTTTTCTATCGGGTCGATAGTAATCTTGATATTCAATGGCGTGATGCTTGGGTCGTTTCAACAGTTTTTCCATGCAGAAGGACTACTGATGACATCTACTCTGACCATATGGATTCATGGCACCTTAGAAATATCCGCAATAATTATTGCGGGCAGTGCAGGAATCATTTTGGGCCAAGGCGCTCTATTACCTGGAACGCTGAGAAGATGGACTTCGTTTCGAATAAAGGCTCGACAATCGCTAAACATTTTATTATCCACGGTACCTTTATTTATAGTAGCCGGATTCTTAGAGGGGTTTGTAACCCGTATGACCGACTGGCCCGATTTTGTCAAGGTTCTAATAATATTAACATCACTATTTGTAATTCTCTATATCTACGTTATTCATCCGATAAGGAGAAAGCCCTATGTCGGTGTGGATCATATTGATCTGGATGACCTCAATCCTGATACCGGTAAGGAAATCCCATTGTTACAAGTACGAGATTTTTGGCATAACCTCTCGGCGCTCATTTTTTTCCTAAGGCGAGAGATTAGGCCGTTATTTCTCAAAATTCTTTTGCCTGTATTTATCATCTTTATCATCACATATAGATTGGCTATAGGCTATGAGAACTTAGGAGGTGCAGTAAATATTTATGCCTCAGAAACGTATTTAGACGCTATCAAAGGTGGTGTTTTCTTCTACCTAATCTATCTGGCACTATTTACGTATGTGCAATTTGTATTAGGAGCCTTTATGCGCGACAAGAGTGATGTAAGTAACGTATGGAACATTGATGAGATCAGGAGAGCACTTGTTCCATATATGATTATCTCTATTTGTTGGGTATCCGGATGGTATTTTCTGAGTTCATGGTATGCTTTAATATATTATGCTGTTGTCACGCCCCATATGTTGATACTAAGCTCACATTATACCTTGGCAGTTTCTAACCGATCAATCTTAAGAATATTCACTGATCAGATAAAAGAGTCATTTACTAGCTGGATGGTATATGCTCCAGTAAGTATGTCTATTCTGATATTGTACTTCGTGCTATGGAGTTTGTATCAATCACAACTTGGGCAGATCATTACAGAATATATATTGTGGCATGAGTTTTTCAGTTCGTATTGGACTAACAGCCAGGTATTAGTCAATATCTTTCTCCTACTCTTATTACTAGCTGCATTTATTATGGGCTACATCTGGATACTATATACACATTACTCACTTAGTTGCAAAATTAAGTCTGTTGATCTTCAAGTACGATTTGCAACATTGAAAAAGCGACTAGATCAAAATAGATGAAGAAGATTATAGCGATACTATTAATGCTAGGTTGTACTTCTGTTTCAATCAGTAGTCAGGATGAAATCAGCGAGGAAGTACTGACAGAAATATCTAGAGATATAGATTACAGCAAACAAAGGTGGACGCTAGCGCCTCGACATGAGAGAGAAAATATAGATCCTATAGAATATGAGTCAAATGAGTCCAGCACAATAGGCAATATTGCAGGATACATCTTAGCCGTCTTACTTCTTATGGGAGTTATCATGGGAGTTTTGTACTTCCTGTTTTCGTCATCAACAGAGCGTAGTCCTGATATAGAAAGCAGGCAAATTGGCGAAGAAGAAATAGATCCAAATCATATAGACAACATAGATCCGATGTCGCTGATTGATGAAGCATTATCAAATGGCGATTATAGACTGGCCTTAAGGTTGAGATTTGTGGATTTTATCAAACGTAGCAGCGATCTTAAATTAATTAAGTGGCGTAGTGATAAAACAAATCAAGAGTATCTACATGAACTTAAGGCTCATATTGATTTTGATTACCTCCGTGCGGTGATCTTAGAATACGAAAAAGTATGGTTTGGCAATTATGATATTAGCGGACAGGAATATGCACTATATGCGGAACAATATGACATCTTAATAAGTCAACTAAATGCTGCACATGAATAAAGGAACTGTTGCTATAATTGCGATTGTAGTTATGCTATTTTGCGCGGGAACGCTTTACTTATTCAAACCGACGCAAGTCAATAGTGCCCAGTGGCAGAAGTCCTATTCATTATATAGTAATCAACCATACGGTCTATCTATATTCAAGGACTTACTAGAGCATCAATACTCTACTGAAGCTATCAACATATGTGATGGGTTGTGCCCATTACCTCAGGGAGATGCTACAGGTTACAGCTATATCTATGTTGGGTCATTCTTCTATAGAGCACAGGCTTTCATAGATGAGCTTATCGATTTTAATCGCCGTGGAGGACAGGTTGTCTTTATATCTGAAGATTATCATTTGGAGATTGATAGCGTCACGATGTATGCCGAACTAAAATCGCATGAAGCAGATGAGGCCACCCTGAGCTCCCAGGATCAAGGAGAATTTACTTTTAGACATGTCATGTATGATTTAGATAGTACAATAGAAAAAAATTATTTCGCTCCAAATGAATTAGATACAATAGATGCTGTTACAATAGATACTCTATTAACTATACAAGACACAATAGCTGTGTTTAGCTCAATTCAAACAGCGCAGGTACAATTTTCATTTCACACGCTACCTGCGATGTTCGCTAATGTAACTATGAAGTATGGAGATGGCCTTAGACATTTTAATTATTTCGTAGATCGCATTGCTGCACAACAAATTATTGAATATTCTTCGGATACGCTCTTGTTAGGCGGCCATAATAATGAGAGAGATCGATCTCCCAAACTGAAAAAGAGAGCGTCATCAGATGGAGGTTTTATTTTATTGGATAGTCCTGAAAACAATGTCCCTGATGAGTATTCTGCAGCTTTTAACCCTATTCAATTTATCTTCGCTAACCCCTCGTTAAAATGGTCTTATCTAATCATCCTAATTGGAGCGGTATCCTATATCTATTTCAAAGGCAAACGTCGTCAGCAAGCTATTCCCACATTGGCTGCAAATGAAAATACCTCACTCGAATTTGTTGATACCATAAGTGATTTATTCAGATCCCAAAACAACCCTTCTCAACTGGTAAACCACATGGAAGAAAATCTAAAGCAGTTTATCAAAAGGAAGTATTTCATAAATAGTAATGAAAATAATTACGCCAAACGGATAACTCAAAAAACCAAGATTGATGAAGAAGAGATTAAAACACTTTTTAAGCGACTCGAAGCTGCCAAGAATAATGTGCGCTTCCGAGAAGAGCAACTGATAAATCTGAACCAAACAATTGAAGAATTTTATAAGAAATGTCAATGAGAGAACAAGAAGATAACTTAGAAAATGCAGCTCAACAACAGCTAACTACACAACCTGTTAATAATCGTGTCGACTTGACAACATTTTCATCATTAATTCAGCAAGTCAAACTGGAATTTTCCAAGATATTAATCGGCAACGAAAGTTTGATAGAGCTCCTCCTAACATCCTTATTGTGTGAAGGTCATGTTCTCGTAGAGAGTGTGCCAGGTCTCGCCAAAACCCTGAGCGCCAAAGTCATGGCACGCATCTTAGACGCAGGGTTTAATAGGATTCAGTTTACACCGGACTTGATGCCCAGTGATATACTTGGTACATCCATTTTTAATCAAAAAGACTTAGAGTTCGAGTTTCAAAAAGGTCCAATATTCTCTAACATTATCTTAATCGACGAGATCAACAGAGCTCCTGCTAAAACACAGGCTGCTCTGTTCGAGGTTATGGAGGAAAATCAGATCACTTTCGATGGCACTACATATGAGATGGGCTACCCATTTTTTGTAATGGCCACTCAGAATCCTATAGAGCAGGAAGGAACCTACAGGCTTCCCGAAGCACAGCTTGATCGTTTTCTAATGAAGATTAAACTCACATATCCTCAACCTGCTGATGAACTTGCGATACTCGACCGATTCAAGAATAACTTGAAAGTCAGAGATCTGTCGAATATAAATCCTGTAATCAACCGTGATTCCCTTAAGACTATGCAATCCATACTTAATGATATTCATGTTGAGCCACAGATTCTGAAATACATAGTTGATTTGATTCAAGAAACTCGCAACCACGCCAAAATATATTTTGGTGCTTCTCCGAGGGCTACATTAGCGCTACTGAGCACCTCACGTGCACTTGCTGCTCTAAAAGGAAGGGATTTCCTTATTCCTGACGATGTACAGTTTATGGCGCCTCACATATTAAACCATCGGTTAATTCTCACCCCAGAGGTAGAAATGCAAGGTCAAACTTCCGAGTCAGTGATAAAGGAGATCATAGATATGGTTGAAATACCTCGTTAATGAAAGACTTTTTTCTTTCTAATCGCTTCTTTATCAGCTTAGGTATCATCAGCCTGATAATGGCCCTATCATTTGTTCAACCAATCATGATGAATCTGGCGGTACTATTACTCTTGTTTCTAATCATAGCGACTATATATCAGATGATTTCAATAACCCCAATGAGAAATTCTGTTACCGTAGATCGATTGATCCCTGATAGATATGCACTAGGTGACCAACAAGAGATAAACTATCGAATAACAAACAATTCATCCAATCGTGTCAAAATAGAGCTCATAGACGAGTTACCTTATCAACTGCAGATAAGAGATTTTTCTATCCATGAGTTTATTGAGGGAAGGTCGGAGAAATCAGTTTCTTATAGTATTAGACCCTTAGTACGAGGCGTCTATGACTTTGGTGATTTACATGTGTTCTTTCAGAAAGATAGTTTCTCATTGCTACAATGGCGAAAGACTATTGATGCTGATGCAGATGTTGCAGTGGTGCCATCTTTTCTACAGATGAGAAAATTTGACCTCGAGGTGTTCAGCAATGCCGCTATGATCAAAGGCTTAAAGAAGGTACGACGATTGGGGCAAAATGATGAATTTGAGCACATTAAACACTATGAAAAAGGTGATGACATTAAGATGATCAATTGGAAGGCAAGTGCCCGTCGCAATGAATTCATGGTCAATCAATATCAGGATACTCAATCACAATCAGTATATGTAATTATAGATAAAGGTCGATCAATGAAGACTCCTTTTGATGGGCTTACGCTACTTGAGCATTCTATTAATAGTGCCTTGGTACTATCTAATATTGTGTTGAAACGTATGGATCGCATAGGCCTTATTACTATCGGCTCTACAATTGACACATGGATAAAACAGCATAACAGAAAGTCTCAATTGCTGAGCATCAGTGATGCACTGTATGCAGAATCGACTTCTTATGGTGAGACCGATATCAAGAATTTATACTTCTTTGTTAGACAGCGTATATCTCGTCGGAGCTGTTTTTTCCTTTACACCAACTTTGAACATAGGTATGATATGGAGCGGGCGCTACCCTATCTAATCAAACTTAATAGGCTACATGTATTAGTCGTGATCATCTTTACAAATCGTGGATTGTATGAATTAGGTATTAAGCCCGCCCAAGAGTACAATGACATTTACACCAATACCATAGCCATGAATAAGGTGGTCGAAAAAGAAAAAATAGCCAACCAACTAAGCACCTACGGAATTAAGGTCATCACCACGCTTCCAGAGGACCTTAATATCAACGTTATCAATAAATACCTCGAACTTAAGGCACGTAGGATAACGTGAGCTATGACTCTGATACTGCCTTGCTCTTTTGAGGAAATTGATGAGCAAAAAATCTGTCTATACCAACTCCAAAAATTTCTTGTCCAACTCAACTCTGGTACGAATGTCATTGATCCCGGAGGTGGGAACATGAATTATCACTTTAAAAAAGAAGCCATAGGCTAAAGAAACAGGAATGACAAGGAGTTTATTGATATAAGTCCAAAAATGCCCCTGATTGATTATTTCGATAAATATAAAACTCGTCATCATCGTAATAAGCGCTGCCAAGAGTAGTGGTATCCAGAAGTTCTGCATTCTATATTTTAACTGAAGTGAATCAGGACTTGAGATAAAACGCAATCTTATCGCAGCGATCACAATACTGATAATAGTAAAGGTGACAATGCTCGACGCAATGGGCGCACCCCATGTACCCAAAGAATGGAAACATCCGTAGGTGGCTATAGTGAAAAACATAAATAACACAGTCGATTTAATGTTTCGAAAGCCAAAAGAGTCAACTATTGATTGCCTGTTCTCTCGGCGTTCTATATCCTTCTGTATACTTATGATCTCTTCTTTAACATCAGTCGCTGATAAGCGCAAGGCGTCTGAAAAAGATAAATCTGGATTAGACTCCATTCTAATTTCAATTTCAGTAGCAAGACGATCTAATAACTCGATCTTAACATCCTCATAAGGTATCTCAGAATGAAGAATAATTTGTTCAAGAGAGTGAATTTCTGGTTTGCTAAGTTCCATGATACTTATTTATATACTAAATATAACAAAATGATACATTACCTAATAATCTTATGTATGGTAAAATTGACCGTTAAACATAAAAGACCCCGTAGATATCTCTAATTCGTAGCACTTCCTTTTCCCAGTTGTAGTTTGCCAAGTAAGTTTCCCTATTTGTCTCAATGATTTTCAATTCATAAGTAGAAATCATTCCATTTATGGCTTGAGATATTAATTGAGTGTCAAGCTTATCTATAAGTATAATTGAGTCATGTGATTTCGATAGCTCGGTGTAATACGGATAGTTCATCGTCAGCACCATTAATCCATGATTGATATAGTCATGTAGTTTATTGGCGGAAGAATAATAATAACTCTTACTGGTGGATAAAAGGAGATTTATACCAACATGACTCCGCTGAAAAATAGGGATGAACTGTTCAGGTTTCAACGACCCATGCATTTTTATTCGATCACTAACTGGACTGTTGGCAAGCTGTTCTCTGAGCTGATCAGTTATATCACCATCTCCTATGATATCCAGCTCAACCTGATCTAATTGCTCCATACTCGCTATTAGTTGCTCTAATCCCCGCCCTTTATTAAGTACTCCTAGATAAACCAATCTGAATAGGTCTGGTTTTTCTTTCAGCTTCCAGTTAATCTTATCAATAGTCGGACTAATATTCCTTACGACTTCAAACTCGCATTTATAGGCCTGACCCATCTCCTTAGCAATCATCGAATTCACTGTATATCTCGCATCGGTAGTGGGCATACAACGCTTGGCGATCCACTTCCATATACCTCTTTTGAGGGTTTTGTTGTTTAACTCTGGCACTTCCTCAAACCACTCATGACAATCCAGATATAGCTTGAAGTCTCTAAATAGCTTAAGAGTGCGTCCAATCAGTATAGTGTCCAGATCATTGCAGGTGATATGATCAGTACTAAATCTTCTAAGGATTAACACGGTTGTGCGCAGATAGAACTCCATATAAAACAATGGCCCACGGGTAAACCAACACTTCATGCGGTGCTGTTCGAATCCGTCATTAACCAATGGTTTAGATGTTTTCAATTCTCGCCCAATCAAGAGAACCGATCTATTATGATTAATGATCACATTAATGATTCGCTTAACTCTGCGTTCGTTAGTGAGATCATTAGTAACTATGAATATGTGATCATAGTGCTTCATCGGCTAGCACACTCTTTATATCTAAGTTGATAATCCCTTCTGATGACATGGTTTGAAGCTGCTTGAGCAAGGTATGATCCTTATCCTCCACTGCCTGTAGTAATGTCTGCTTTAATTCTGCACGCGTCATTGCCTCTATGTCTTGCATAGAGCGTACCTTAAGGTTGAATGCTAAACAATTATTACAGAGCTTACAATGATCAGGATGTTTCTCATTAAAGTATTGCAGCAGATAGCTATTCAGACATCCCTGACAATTGATATATCCTTGCATCGCATCCATTCTATCCTCTTTGATTTGTCGTAGCTTGGTGTATCGGTTTGCTTTATGACTGAAGTCTTTTTTATTCAATCGCCCTTCATTAAAAGTGATGATAAGGCCCTGATCCAAACAATGATATTTTATAGTTCTTTTAGCCTTTAAGTGATTTAGATATCCAATAATCTGGTCAGGATTTGTCTGCATCTTGCGTGCCATGCTTTCTACATTCACTTTGTTCCACTCATCTGCTTGATCGGCGTAATGTCTCATGAGGAAGTCACGCACATCACTTAGCGTTTCATCTAAGTTCATCTCACGAAAATCACGAGGGGATAGCGTATACTTTATGCTATGTACATCCCGTGGATTATCATCTATGGTGAGGCAATTTAATTTGCTTAATGCCTGTAATTGATTGAGTAGAATGCTACTTCCAATACCCAGAGCTTGAGCAAGATGGACGAGTTTAAGAGCCCTTCTTTTACCTTCACCTTCGTTGATTAAATTGTTATAATATCGATGCACTTTAGAGTAGGTCGAATACAAACTATCAAACGACGGAAATTCTGATATTACCCGAGATTTGTGATAACTGAGATCGGAATCATCGTACAAAAGCGACGCTCTGCTCATCGCACCATTGCGACCTGCTCTTCCGATCTCTTGATAATATTCTTCAAGAGAGGGAGGTATATCGTAGTGTATGATCTGTGCAATATCAGGAATGTCGATACCCATACCAAAAGCATTAGTTGAAGCTATGACTTGTCTTTCTCCTCTTAGGAATTGATCTTGAATTGTATTCTTATCAGAAAACGATAAACCAGCATGATAGTGAGATGCACGAATATTGTGCGACTTCAAGAATGAAGCGATCATCTCTACATTTCTACGGCTTCGGGTGTAAACGATTGTTTTGGCCGGAATCTTCTTGACAAGTTTCAGGATATCATTCATTTTATCCTTGCTCTTAGTGACATTCAACTTGATATTGTCTCGTAAGAAGCTGTCTTTGACGATAGCAGTTTTTGGAATTGTAAGCTCACTACATATTTCAGCTATCGTGTTTTCATTAGCTGTACCAGTTAAAGCGATAATCTTATCCGGTTTATTGATGGTAATAAATTTATTTATCATCTGGTATGCTGGACGGAAGTCATGCCCCCATTGAGAGATACAATGAGCTTCATCAACAGCCAGCATTGATATCTGATATTGGCTCAGTCTTTTCAAGAAGCTTTCAGTCCTTAATCGCTCTGGCGATACATATAACAACTTGGTTTGATCGTAATTTATATTAGATAACAGTCTATCAATGTCTTTTGAGCTTAAGCCTGAATGAATGGCTTTAGCCACTATGCCACGTTTTTTTAGGGCATTAACTTGGTCTTCCATCAATGCAATAAGCGGGGATATTACGAGCGTGAGTCCCTCTAACTGAAGTGCAGGAAGTTGATAGCATAATGACTTTCCTCCACCAGTAGGCAGTAAG
Source organism: uncultured Saprospiraceae bacterium (assembly GCA_964489125.1). GTDB lineage: Bacteria > Bacteroidota > Bacteroidia > Chitinophagales > Saprospiraceae > GYS-P2D. The sequence continues at coordinate 21,379 of CAZAXY010000001.1, read as the reverse complement.
GCTAAGACCTTGTTTTGATTGCTCAACGCAGTGATTACTTCTTCTTGCTTTGGACGCAAAGAATTGTAGTTCCAATGCTGTATTAAGTCGGCTATTGCCCTGTTAATGGATATAGACCCCAAGCTTTATTCTGTTTTATACTACTTTTGGACGCTTGTAAAATAATGTTAATGTGAGCTAATGTGCAACATAGCTTTATTCTCAACGATTATATAAGGTAGATTCAAAGATTATCAAAGTGATTAAAGAAGTACTTGTTTTTTCAATTTCAGTTATTGCATCTCTATTATTTTCAACTAACCTGATTGCTCAGAGCAGTAATTGGTACCATGGTTCAGTCACGGCAGATACGCCATATAACATAGGTACTGATGAGGTTTACTCGACCATCATCAAGGACAAAAAAGGATCCTCAGTAGTAGTGGCAGTAATTGATTCAGGTGTAGATATCGAACATGTAGATCTGGTCAACAAGATTTGGATTAATACCGATGAGATACCGGGTAATGGGATCGATGATGATAAGAATGGTTACATCGATGATATCAATGGGTGGAATTTTATCGGCGGTAAAGACGGCAAACAAGTTGATGCCGACACTTATGAAATGACACGTGCTTACGTCAAACTCCAGAAGAAATATGGCGATCGTGATCCCCAAGGCCTTACAGGTGAGGCTCTTGAAGAATACAATCAATACAACGAATGGGGTCGTAAAATTGAAAAAGAAATCAGCACTGGGAAGTCCCGATATGACGAGTATAATAATGCCATAACTTTCTATGAAGGCATCCTGGATTATATGCATGAATTTACTGGCGAGGGTGACCTTACGCCAGCACTGATAGATTCTCTTAAGAATGGTACATCTCGTGAAGATCAAGTATCTACTAATGTCATTCAGGCGGTAGCGGGAGATATAGGAAGGACTCCGACATTAGAGGATATTGAAAGTCTGTTATTACCACCAGATTTATATGATGCCTTGAACTATTTTGGCAATAAGTTTAAGTACAACTACAATGTAGACTTTAATCCACGTACTATCGTAGGTGACAACTATTATGATTTTGATGATAGAAGCTATGGCAATAATCTCGTAGAAGGGCCAGATGCGACCCATGGCACACATGTGTCAGGTATTATTGCTGCAGAACGCAATAATGGGCTTGGCATCAATGGTGTCTCTGCGGATGCGCGCATCATGGTTCTCCGAGCAGTTCCCGACGGAGATGAGCGGGATAAAGATGTAGCAAATGCGATACGATATGCCGTTGATAACGGTGCTCAGATTATCAATATGAGCTTTGGCAAAGGTCTATCACCAGAGAAAGGCTACGTCGATGACGCTGTTAGATACGCCGAAAAAAATGACGTGCTCCTAGTCCATGCAGCAGGTAACTCTTCTGAGAATATTGACGTAGCAGATAACTATCCTAATGACACTTATGAAAAAGCCAAGGGATTTCTCTTTTGGAAGAAGAAAAAGCCTAAGGCTTGGATTTCTGTTGGAGCGATTACTAACTCCAATGATGAAAATATCGTTGCAACGTTTTCGAACTATGGAGATACAGATGTTGATTTATTTGCTCCAGGTCAAAATATAAATTCTACAACACCAGATGACACTTATCAGATTCAGCAAGGTACGAGTATGGCAGCACCTGTCGTGGCCGGTGTAGCAGCCATGTTACGATCTTACTTCCCTAAACTATCAGCAGTTCAGGTAAAAGAAATTTTGCTTTCGACGACTACTCCATTGAATGCGATGGTGAAGCAACCGGGAAGCGAAGACTTAGTAAGATTTAGTGAGCTATCTGTTTCTGATGGAATAGTAAATGCTAAGGCTGCATTCATCAAAGCTTCTCAGACTAAAGGCAAAAAGAAAATTAAGTCATCTAAGCCCAGCGCTTAATGAAAGATGACTTCTTTTATGAGCTGTGAGCCTAGGTGCTCATTTATCATGTCGATGATTTTTGCCTTACTATTGAAGAGTTCATTTTTTAGAGCTGCCGAGTTGATAGTAAGATGAAGAGTGTTTCCTTTGACCGTGGCTTTAGTGGTTCTACTTGCGATGCTCTGTGGCATGCGCTCATTCCAGAATTGCTCAACTTTATTACTCTGATATCCCTGACTCAGAGAAGAATCATTGACTAAGTTCTTCAAGACGTCTTTGATATGTAAGTCCATGATTCTACTGCTTTAGGATTTCTCCATTTTGTATTAGGTAGGCGCTAAATGGGATCTCAAATTTAGTCAACAATCTGGAAGTGCGCTCAAGTTCCGTATCTGACAGGAATACTTGATCAAAAGTATCGTCTTTTAAAAACCTTGTAAGTAGTTCTAAGCGCTTAGTATCCAATTTTTCGAAGTAATCATCCAACATAAGAATTGGTTTCTCTGACAGATGATCTTTGAGATACATATACTCTCCGATTCTTAGAGCATATACAAATGACTTGATTTGCCCTTGTGATCCTATTTTCTTGAGAGGCTGATTGTTTATAGTAAACTCAAAATCATCCTTATGAATACCCATCATGATCCGTTTACTCCTTATCTCGTCAGGCTGCATGGCAATATACTGTTGAGCAATGTCGGTTGATTGAAACTGGCTTTGGTATTGTATATCTACTTCTTCAGCTCCATCTGATATTTGACTATAAGTATCTCTTACATAGTTCTTGAATTGCGATACCAATGTAGAGCGCCCCTTACTGATGGATATTCCCAACTTGATCAATTGTTCATTGTATTGATCCATCAGATCAAAATCAATTGCCCCTGGGCTCTTCAGAAGAGCATTCTTCTGTGCTAGCACTCTGTTGTGTGTGATCAGTTCAGAGAGGTAGGGTCTATGAGACATGCAGATCATACGATTGATAAAATCCCTGCGCTCCTTACTACCCTGTTTAACGATCTTGATATCATCAGGAGCGACTAGTACAAGGGGTATTTTTCCGATGAGTTCTGAGGCTGTTTTGAGTTTTTTATCTTGAAGCTCAATCGTCTTCTTCTCATTTTGTTTTTTCTTGACGCATACTTTGATGGCAGACTTCTCATTTCTAAACACTCCTTGCGTGCGATAAAAATCTTGATCGTGCCTCGTAATAAATCGATCACCACTTGTAAAGTAGCTTTTGGATATTGATAAAAAGTAAATAGCATCGAGCAGATTAGTCTTACCACTACCATTTAGTCCATAAAATAGGTTCACCTTATGATCAAACTGGAGAATTAGCTTGTTGTAATTTTTGAAATTATGAAGTGATAAGTGTTCTATTTTCATTTGACGGCACTGGTCTGGTTGCTAGTTAGAATCGATTCCATCATAATTTTAAAATCATAGTCACACAAGAGATTTAGCTTAATATAATCCTTATTTTTGCAGCTCAATTAATCCTTTTATGGCAGTAGCAACTAAGACAGCGACAAGAAAGAAAACATCTGCGAAAAAGCCAAAGAATAAGTATGGCAAAGCGACTTACCTAAACTGGTATGAGGTCATGCTAAGAGTCAGACGTTTTGAAGAAAGAGCGCTGATGGCATATTCTCAGCAGAAGATTAGAGGTTTTTGCCATGTTTACATCGGTCAAGAGGCGATCACAGCAGGTATGGTCTCTGCGCTCAGACCTGACGATAAAGTTGTTACAGCATATCGCCAGCATGGGATTGCTCTGTCAAGAGGCCTGAGCTCTAAGTCATGTATGGCGGAGCTATATGGTCGTGCTACTGGTTGTGTTGGCGGTAAAGGTGGTAGTATGCACTTCTTCTCTAAAGAGTTGAATTACTTCGGTGGTAATGGTATTGTAGGAGCCCAGATTCCCATTGGTACAGGAATTGGCTTCGCCGAGAAGTATAGAGGTACTGATAACCTTGCGGTATGCATGTTCGGTGATGGGGCATCAAGACAGGGAGCCTTGTATGAGTCATTTAACATGGCGATGAGTTGGAATTTACCCGTATTATATATCTGTGAGAACAACGGCTATGCGATGGGTACATCTGTGAAACGTACGAGTAATGTTACTGAGATCCACCAGGTCGGCGATGCATTCAACATGCCTAACAAAGCGGTTGATGGCATGTCTCCTGAGAGCGTTCATGATGCTCTTGAGGAAGCAGCCGCACATATCAGAGCAGGAAAAGGCCCTTATTTTTTAGAAATAAAAACTTACCGGTATAGAGGACACTCGGTATCTGATCCTGCTAAGTACCGGACAAAAGAAGAATTAGCACACTATAAAGATTTGGATCCTATCTCTGTTACGGAGAAAACAATTATCAAAAATAAGATTGCAAGTCAGAAAGAAATTGATGCTATAAAAGCTAAGATCAAGGAGGAAATAGCGGAAGCTGCGGAATTCGCAGAGAACTCGCCATTGCCTGATCCACAGGAGTTATATATAGATAATTACGTTCAAGAGGATTATCCATATATAAGAGATTAAGATTATTAATAATATCTGCTTATCATCAGTAAGCAGAATTGTCTATTTTTGCGCAAATTTTTAGAACATGTCACGTAGACGTAACACTGGCGACGGCGGAGGAGAATTCATTGAAGTTGTTTCAAGTGAAGGAGAATTACCATCCAATAATAGTGGTGGTGGAGGAAATTTTTTCGAAGATAATCAGATGATGGTTATTGGAGCTGCCGCTCTTATAGGATTAATTGTATGCGCATACTTCGCCTACAAATTCTTATATAAGGCTCCTCTAGAAAAAGAAGCTACTCAGCAAATCTATAAAGCAGAACAGCAGTTTCTCAAAGACTCGTTTGCTCTTGCTCTTGAAGCACCTGGTGCAGGGTATGATGGTTTCCTCGATATTATTGACAACTACGGTGGCACAAAGACTGGCAACATCGCCAAGTATTATGCTGGTATATCATATTTAAATCTCGGAAGATTTGAGGATGCAATTTCCTATCTCAACTCTTATAATGAGTCAGGTAATGTCACATCAATAACCAAATATGGTGCTCTCGGTGATGCCTATAGTGAACTGGGTGACTTCGGTAAAGCACTAAGCTCATATAACAAGGCCACATCTAAAGGAGTTGGTGTACTAACTCCTTATTATCTTCATAAGTTAGGCATTCTGTCTTATAGAGAAGGTGATAATGATCAAGCAGCCAAGGCATTCAATAGATTAAAGTCTGAGTTTCCATCAGCACCCGAGGCAGAAGATGCTTCTAAGTATCTAGGAATGTTGAATTAATATCGGATGGCTAATCCTACAGATAACATCTATAGCCTTGATGGCTGCATCATAGAGCAAATAGAAGATCTAAAGATAGCCCTTATCAATACCGAATGGAACCCAAGTATTATCTCGACACTTACAGAATCATGTAAGGCTACCCTACTTGCCCTCGGTATAGTAGAGGATCATATAGAGATTGTTACAGTCCCAGGTTCATTCGAATTGCCACTTGGCGCAAAATACATCATCGGCTCTTCTAATCGCCCAGATGCTGTAATCTGCTTAGGATGTGTGATTCAAGGTGAGACTAAGCACGATGATTATATCAACAATAGCATCTCTAAGTCCATATCTCAACTAAGTCTAATGTCAAGCACGCCCGTCATATTCGGTGTATTGACTACTAATACGGCAGATCAAGCTATTGCTCGGGCAGATGGCAGTAAGGGTGACAAAGGCAAAGAGTCTGCTTACGCTGCATTAAAGATGATTAGCCTAAAACAGAAATGTCAAAACGCTAAATCCAAGATTAGTTTCTAACCGCTTTGTAGGCACGATTATTTCTATGCAGTAAAACTCAGTCTTTCTCCAGGTGATTGATTTAAGATTAGACCTGTTTTATACTTCTGCACCCCATTGATATAAACTCGCTCTACAGCCCCTCTGAATGTATATCCTTCCAGTGGTGACCATTGACATTTATAGAATAAGTCTTCCTTCTTGATAAGTTGTTCCTTGTTAGGATCAACAATAACAATGTCTGCCTTGGCGCCTTCATCCAGATAGCCACGACCTCTTACCCTAAATAGAATTGCAGGATTATGGCACATCTTTTCTACCATGCGTTCCTTAGTAATCATTCCACGATGATAGAAGTCCATCATGATTATTAAGGTATGTTGAATCAACGGCAAGCCACTAGGTGCATTAAGGTAAGGTTTGCTTTTCTCTGAGGGTAAATGTGGTGCATGATCTGTTGCTATCACATCGATGCGATCATCCAGCATCGCTTGAAATATCGCCTCCTGATCGCTCTGATCTTTAATTGCAGGATTACATTTTATCTTGTTTCCTAACTTCTTATAGTCTTCTGCATTGAAGAACATGTGATGTACACAAGCTTCAGAAGTGATCTTTTTGTCGATCAAATCAATGCTATTATCAAATAGATCTAACTCCTCCTTAGTACTGATATGTAGGATGTGTAGTCTGGTTCCATGTTTCTTGGCTAGGGCAGTAGCTTTAGAAGAAGATATATAACATCCTTCACGAGATCGTATTACAGGGTGATCCAATGCTGTCAATTCTCTTCCGAGAGCTTTATGAGCTTCAAGGTTATTCCTAATGGTCTCTTCATCTTCACAATGCGTCGCTATGAGCATCTTGCATTGAGCAAATACTTCATTAAGAGCTTTTTCATTGTCCACCAACATATTGCCTGTGCTACTACCCATAAAGATCTTCACGCCACATACTTGTTCAGGATCGGTTTTAAGAACTTCTTTTAAGTTATCATTCGTCACACCCATATAGAATGAATAGTTCGTAATTGAAGAGGCACTGGCAGCAACGTACTTCTTAGCAAGTTCGGCTTGTGTTACTGCAGGAGGTTTAGTATTCGGCATTTCCATATAGGAAGTAACTCCTCCAGCCAGCGCTGCTCTTGACTCAGTATATAGATTGGCCTTATGCGTCAAACCAGGTTGTCTGAAATGAACTTGATCGTCAATTATTCCTGGCATCACCCATTTATCACTGGCATCTACTACTTTAGCCGTGCCATCAGAAATATCATTATCGACTTTAATGATTCGATCATTTTCAATAAGCACATCTTTGACGGCTGACTCACCCCGATTTATCACCAAACCATTCTTAATTAATACTTTCGCCATTGACTATCATTATATGGCGGTAAGATAAGCTTATGGACACTAAAATTGGAATATTAGGAGGAGGGCAATTAGGTAAGATGTTAATCCAAGCAGGAAGTAGATTAGGCTTGAACATTACATTGATGGATAGTAACAAGAAGAGTCCTGGTGGATTAGTATGTCCATCGTTTATAATCGGCGATATAACTGATATCGACGATGTGATGAACTTTGGTCGTGATTATGATGTCATCAGTATTGAAATAGAACGAGTGAATACTCAAGCACTTGCTGCTCTGGAACAGGCGTCCATACAGGTCTATCCTCAACCCCATTTAATCACACTCATTCAAGACAAAGGCCTCCAAAAACAATATTATGAAGATCACAAATTTAGCTCCAGTAGGTTCAAAAACTATGCGAGCGTTAAGGAACTGCAAGCTGACATAGATAAGGGCATATGGACTTATCCATTTATACAAAAGGCCCGAACTGGAGGATATGACGGACGAGGAGTTCAATTGATTTCTTCTCAAGCGCAACTACTCGAGGATGGCTTTAAATCTAACTTTTTAATAGAGGAGAAAGTCGATATTGTCAAGGAGATCGCCATCATCTGTTGTAGAAGTACAACTGGCGAAATAGTAAGCTACGATCCAGTCGAAATGCTATTTGACCAAGAACAAAATATATTGAGTTATCAACAGTGCCCTGCTGACATTACTGACGCTCAGCACAATAGAATAAAAACGCTGGCACACGAGCTTACAAAAAAGCTCGAAATCGTCGGGTTGTTAGCCATAGAACTGTTCGTTACTAACACTGGCGACATTCTAATTAATGAAGTAGCGCCTCGGCCTCATAACAGTGGGCATCATACAATAGAAACTACCTTGTGCTCTCAGTATGAAAATCATCTCAGAGCAATACTTGGTCTGCCATTAGGAAGCACGGCATTGACACATCAATCTATTCTGCTTAATCTGCTAGGCGAACCTGGAGAAACGGGCCCGGTTGTTTACCAGGGGTTAGCTGACACTTTATCAATCGCTGGTGTATATCCGCATATATACGGTAAGACAGATACTAAACCGTATCGTAAAATGGGTCATGTGACGATAGTCGGTGATAATATGCCTGACATAATTGCTAAATATGAACAGGTCAAAAGTATCTTGCATGCCAAAGCAATGAAATAGCAAAATATGGTAAGTATAATAATGGGCTCAACTTCCGATATGCCTGTCATGTCTAAGGCTGCTGAAGTACTTGATCAACTTGATGTCACTTACGAAGTAACTGTGGTTTCTGCACATCGCACACCCCATCGCATGGTCGAATTTGCTACTAATGCTGAAGGTCGAGGTGTTAAGGTGATTATTGCTGGCGCAGGTGGGGCAGCTCATTTACCAGGTATGGTAAGTTCATTGACTCACCTACCCGTAATAGGGGTTCCAATTAAGTCACGCAATTCTATAGATGGCTGGGATAGCGTCCTTAGCATCTTGCAAATGCCTGGTGGCATACCAGTAGCAACTGTTGCTCTTGATGGTGCGAAGAATGCTGGAATACTTGCTGCAGAAATCTTAGCCTTGAACGATACTAAGATTAGGGAAAGTCTCATTGCGATGCGTAAAACACAGACTGAAAAAGTTCTTAAAGATGTAGAACAACTGGAGCTTCAACAACGAAAAGATTAGTTATAGTCTAATGTTCAAGTAGGTGATCACTCACCAAAATGTGTCAAAATCTTAGGCAGCAGTTATGTTAAGCTCATAAAGAGCAAGTCATCAACCCATAAACATTATTGAATGCGGAGATTGATCCTATTCGTATCATTACTTCTAATAGTTCCTAATAGTTTGAAAGCACGGTATGAGATTGTAGTTAACCCTTGACAAAGGCTAAGCAACTGCGTGATATGACATTAGAAGGAGCACTTAAGTTAATTGAAGAGCGTAATAAATAGTATAAACAAAAACATGCAGACCCTACGATCTGCCTGATACACAATACTAAGAATGACTCTTTTCTCTTAGTTATCTCGGCACTAAAGCAAACTCTACTCTTCTATTCAGTGTACGTCCTGATACAGTCTGATTCGTTGCTATAGGTCTTGATTCTCCATATCCAGCATATGTCATCCGGCTTGCTTCAACTCCAGAACTAATTAAGAAGTTATAACAAGCTCTGGCTCTTGTCTCTGACAATCTCTGATTAGTTGCTGCATCTCCTTGACCATCGGTATGACCTTCTATAGAGAGGTTGAAATCTGGATATCTATTCATGATTTCAGCAATCTGTGTCAGATATACGAATGATTCAGATTTTATTTCTGCACGTGCAGATTGGAACTGCACGGAGCGCATGGCGATATCAAGTATGCGTCTATCACTTGCTGCAACATTCGGGCATCCACCAGTATCAACAGGACCTGCTGCTGTCGGGCACTGATCTCGACTATCATCAATACCATCACCATCTGTGTCTGGGCATCCTCCGTATACTTCTAAACCAGGGCGACGAGGACAATTGTCTAAGCGATCTACCACACCATCGCCATCTGTGTCTACATCCGCCGGTGGTGTCGTTACCGGCGCAGGGGCTGGAGTAGATGGTTGTTGCGTATTCTCAGGACAGCCGTTATTACTTGCTGGTCCCGGGACATTAGGACATTGATCTATGTTATCAGGAATACCATCTCTATCGCTGTCTGCATTATCATTAGGACAACCATTGTTCAATGCTGATCCTTTAATATTTGGACATTGATCAGTATTGTCAGGAACTCCATCTTCATCTGAATCTGGACACCCAAGAGTATTCTTGGAGCCATATACATTAGGGCATTTGTCAAGATTGTCAGGGACACCATCGCCATCAGCATCTAATTCTGGACAGCCCCCATTAGTTGCAGGACCTGCAACAGTAGGACAACGATCAAGATCATTAGGAATACCGTCATCATCAGTATCATCATTAGGACAACCCTTGTTAGCGAGGTTGCCAGCTAGATTGGGGCACTCATCCTCATTATCACTTACACCATCACCATCAGAATCTGGACATCCCTTCATCTCCAGTGTACCCACTTGGCTTGGGCATAAATCTTTATAGTTGGCTATACCATCACCATCATCGTCGGGACAACCGTCTAACTCCTCTAAACCTGGTTCCTGAGGGCATAAATCCAACTCATCAATGATGCCATCCATGTCGCTATCGAGCGCCTCTTTTTCTTCAAGGGTTTTCTCCTCACTTTCTTCATTTGGAGTGTCCTTAGGTCCTAAGAATACAGTAAATCCTAGGCCATGGTGTAGATTGTTCCTATTATCTCCTAAAGAAAATCTATACTCGCTCTGCCAAGTAACATATGCTCTCTCGTGAAACTTGAAGTTAAATCCAATACCGAAGGGTAATTGCACATTGCTCGAACCAAGAGGGTTACTCTCGTAGACATATCCCAGTCCACCTAATGCATATGGCTCGACCTTTGCTCCTTGGCGAATAAAATTATAACGCAGTGTTCCATCAATCGATAACAATGCGTTATGCAAACTTTCTAAATCGTCAGGACTTTGAGCTACCGCTATTTTAAGGGGAACAGCTAAGGTGACATTTTCTGTCAATCCCTTAAGAAAACCTATCTCCATTCCCGTATGGTAATCGTTGAAAGCAGAAAATTCACCTCCATTTTGGGAGACATAGTCAAGCGCTAATGCTTTTACAGTTATGCCGATATCTCTGTTAGTTGTCTGAGAATAAGAATACTGAATAGTAAATAGACAAAACAGGATAGTTAGTAAGATATATTTCTTCATTGTTAGAAGCGTCATTATGTTCAAATGTACGCAATCCTTACCATATTAAAAATTATTATATATATACTATGACATATAAAGGGCTTACCCTTAGTTCTTCTCAAAGAGCCCTGAAGACTTATTCTTTTTGACTGCTCCAGAATCAAAATATCTTCCATTCATGGCTATATATACGCCTGGATCTAACACCTGTGCAAAGGCCAATGCACTACCCATATTAAAAAATCCATCCGAGGATGTCCCAAAGGCATAAGGGATCATAGCCCCGGTCAATACGATTGTCTTAGGCTCTACTACATGCTGAGCTAAATACAATGCCGTATCAGCCATAGTATCGGTGCCATGTGTAATCACTATGTTACTATAATCACAGCGGTTGCATTGAAATGCAATGAGTTCTCGCTCTTCAGGTCCCATCTCGAGACTATCGATCATCATCAATGTCTTGATATCTATTGGTACAGTGCACCTACCACGCTCCATCATGTCCAAGAGATGTGTATCCTTGAAATACAACTCTCCTGTGATGAAATTATAGTCCTTGTCAAAGGTCCCACCCGTCACGTAAATTTGCACTTTGTCTTCTGATAGCATAACCAAATATTAAATCACTCAAAACTATCATAATAATTGTGTCTTGATAACAATTAAATGTTCTTAGTATATCTACTTTTGTGCTTTTAAATTATACCACTTTTATGTCCAATCCAGCTATACTATCAGACTACGTACTCAACCTGCAAGAATCTGCTACACTTAAGATGTCACAGATGGCCCGAGAACTCAAGGCCGTGGGTAAGGATGTAATCAGTTTGTCCATAGGTGAGCCAGATTTTGATACGCCTTCTTTTGTAAACGAAGCAGCTAAGCAAGCCTTAGACGATGGATATACCCATTATACTCCAGTACCTGGACTTGTTGAGTATCGTCAAGCAATCGTTGAGAAATTGAAGAGAGATAATGGATTGAGCTATGATATAGGCAATATCGTTGTGAGCAATGGTGCTAAACAAAGTATTTCTAATCTATGTCAAGCGCTCATCAATGAAGGTGACGAAGTAATCATCTTTACTCCTTACTGGGTATCTTATATCGAGATTGTCAAGTTGGCTGGGGGAAAGCCTGTGTCTATCGCTGCAACAGTAGAAAATGATTATAAAGTTAGCGCTGAGCAGGTAAGAAACGCAATAACTGATAAGACTAAGTTCATCCTGTTTTCCTCACCGTGTAATCCCACAGGATCAGTCTATACTAAAGCTGAGCTAAAGGCCATCGCAGACGTAGTCAGTGAGCATCCGAACATATTACTTCTATCAGATGAAATTTACGAATACATCGTATTTGATGGTCAACACAACTCTATAGCACAAAATGCCCATGTCTTTGACCAGACTGTTGTGGTCAACGGCATGTCTAAAGGATATGCTATGACAGGATGGCGATTAGGTTATATCGCTGCACCTCAGTATGTGGCTAAGGCTTGCGCTAAGATCCAAGGGCAAGTCACATCCGGAGCAACATCATTCGGTCAAAAAGCTGCTGCTACTGCTCTACTCAGTGAGCCAACAGCACCACGTGCCATGCGAGATACTTTTCTGAAGAGAAGAGATATGATGCTTAGTGAATTACGTAAAATTAAAGACCTCAAGGTTAACACTCCACAGGGTGCGTTTTATATATTCCCTGATTGCAGCGCATACTATGGCAAGAGCTACAATGGAGTTAAAATTGATAATTCTTCAGACCTTGCTATGTCCATTCTTCAAGAAGTTCATGTTGCCTTAGTGGCAGGTGCCGCATTTGGTGCTCCCAATTGCTTTAGGATCTCGTATGCAGCGAGTGATGACACACTGATGGAAGCCTGTCGCAGGTTACAACAATTCTTCGGAGGCATGAGTTAGGCCTGATTAAAAGATCTTCTTGTTGTTGATCTTATTGAGCTTTTTTTGTTCGTGTACGGCGATGAAATCATCTAACAGAGATTGATCATTTTCATGATCACCAAATGATCGATTATAGTAATCTTCCGAATCTCGCTGTCTGAGAGCCTCATATAAACTCACAGCACACGCAACCGAGATGTTAAGGCTCTTGACAAAGCCATACTGTGGAATCAGAAAATTATGATCTACGAAAGCCATCGCCTCTGGTGTTATTCCTTCATGCTCATTGCCAAACAATAAGGCACACGATTTGGATAGATTTATATCATACAGGCTCTTGGATTTAGGTCCGATAGCAGTGCCATATATCACATCGTACTTATTCTTGACTGCTGTAAAACACGCCTCAACATCTTGATAATAATGAACCTTAATCCACTGATTAGATCCTGAAGAGCTCGTTACACCCACCTCTAGCCCTTTTTTACTCAGTCGTTTATCAGTGAAGAGTATATAGATCTCGTTTATACCCACAGAATCGCATGTTCGCAGGACTGCCCCAATATTATGAGGATCATGTACATTTTCCAGGATTACCGTTAGATTATGCTGTCGGTTGCTGATAACCTCCTTCATGCGCTCTTTACGTCGCTCTAAGATGGTAATAGACACGATTAGTCTACATTCTTGAGTTGGAAGTATCCTTCATCAAATTCTAAAATATCCAAATGATCATTCATCAGATAGAGTAACTCGTCATCCGAGTTCTTGTAAGGAGTAACTGAGATACTCATCTGATCCAATGATAGTTTTTCATCCTTGATATAATAATGGAAGTATTTGCCATAATTCTTCAATCCATAGACGACAAACTTGCCAATATCGTATCCATAATATGCATCATCATTAGGGAGGCTACCATAAAGAGCATAATATCCTTTTCTAAAGTTTAGATAATCAACTGATCGTTTATCATAGAAACGATAATCACAAATTTTCAGATCCAGATTGTTTAGAATATTTAGATCAGTTCGATCACTTTTGATAGCTTGTGGCATGACATATACATGAGGTTGTCTATTTTCCTTCTCCGCATTAATTTTGCGTAAGGTTTGATAAATTAGTTCATCGTGACTCGTTGTATTGTAATGTGGTATGATGAACGCCTCTACATCTTCTTCAAATGCGGTTTTAAAAACTAGTGAATCTCCATGTAGTAACGAGTCCATTGATACAGGGTACTCCTGTAGAGGCTCCGAAATTGGAAGCCCACTATTCTCTTCATTCAACCGTTGAATAAAGCGTATCATCCCCTTATCACTCCCATCGTCATTAGTAATAATTCTGATCTTAGATCGATCAAAATTCTTGGTGGCATCTTGTATTATCCTTGTCCAATATTCACTGAGATTAGGAGTTAGCTGGAGATAGAATAAATTGTCCTCGGTAGTCCTTGTTGACACTGCCCAAGGTGAAATAACGGGTATTTTGTTCTCTCTGCCATATTCAGCTACCATAGGCACTGTTCTGCTTTTGTCAAATGGCCCTATGATAACATCGGTATTAGAGTTCATCTTGTTCAATACTGTCCTCACATTGTGCTCTTTACGATTGGTATGATATGTTGTCGTGCGAATCCAATCTTCCCCTTCCATGGCCATTATGTATCCAGCATAAAATTGAGCAAACTTTTGATTGTAGAGACTCATATCCTCTAAAGTGTTTCCCGTTAATTTAAACGGGAGCATTAGCGCTACGTTATAATCTTCTTTATACTCCTCTTGAAATGGAAGCACTTCCGCAGAAGCCAAATCAGAGGTAATAGGCGAAACGACTTCTTCATCAGTGATTGTCCACTTAATTGTATCTACCGCGATAGATTCTGACTTATTATTAGATAATTCTTCGGATTCTCGTGAATCTAATACAACAGGGTTAGATCCCGTACTGCTACGAGTAGATGAGCATCCAATAAATAATAACATGAGCGCTATTGCGATCAATATATTATTCCCATTCAATCGTGGCTGGAGGTTTAGAACTGATATCATAGACTACTCGGTTTATTCCTTTTACAGAATTAATGATTTCATTGGATATTAATGCTAATAACTCATATGGGATGTGTGTCCAATCTGCTGTCATCCCATCTACAGAATGTACGGCCCTGAGTGCCACAGTATACTCATAAGTACGCTCATCTCCCATAACCCCGACAGATTTAACAGGAAGAAGAATCGCTCCAGCCTGCCAGATCTTGTCATACCATCCATGTTCTTTAAGTAGATTGATATAGATGTGATCTGCTTCTTGGCATAATCTGATTCGTTCTGGTGACAGCTCTCCTAAAACTCTAATCGCCAGTCCAGGTCCAGGAAATGGATGTCGCTGAACAAATTCATCAGGTAATCCGAGTGTGCGCCCTACTCTACGTACTTCATCCTTAAAAAGCATTCTCAAGGGTTCCAATAAAGACAAATCAAGATAATCTGGTAATCCTCCAACATTATGATGCGACTTAATCGTGGCCGATGGTCCATTCACACTTACAGACTCTATTACGTCAGGATAGATAGTACCTTGTGCTAACCACTTGATATCCTTCAACTTATCTGCTTCTCTGAGGAAGACATCCACAAATGTCTTTCCAATGATTTTTCTTTTTTGCTCAGGGTCGGATATGCCATTTAGTGCAGTTAAGAACTCTTCTGATGCATCTATTCCTCTCACGTTAAGTCCGAGAGATTTATATCCTGCTAAAACTTCATCAAACTCATTCTTCCTAAGAAGTCCATTATTGATAAAAAATGATGTTAACTGTTTACCTATTGCCTTATTAATTAATAAGGCTGCGACAGTTGAGTCTACTCCACCAGATATTCCCAATAATACATGATCACCACCAACTTTTGATTTGATTTCACTGACTGTCTGATCCACATAAGAGCTGGCACTCCAGTTGGGCTTGACCTCACAGATGTCTATCAAAAAATTGGAAAGGATTGTCAGCCCCTCCGAACTATGCGTTACTTCTGGATGGAATTGGATTCCGTAGATTTCATTATTGTGATTTGGAAGTCGATAAGCGGCTATAGGAATACTTCCAGTATTCGCTATTACCTCAAAGGTATCAGGCAAATTTAGAATCGTGTCTGCATGTGACATCCACACTTGCGAATTGTCATTAACCTTAGACCATAATGGATCCTGCGCCATGGAGATATTGGCACGACCGTATTCTCTCCTTTTAGATTTAGCGACTGTGCCTCCATAGTAATCTGCGATATATTGAGCACCATAGCATACGCCTAGCACAGGAGCAATCTGCGATACTCTATCTACATCAATATCAAGGCGATCCTCTTGGTTGACTGAACAAGGGCTACCAGAAAGTATTATTGCCTTAGCATCTGAAATCTCTGCAATATCCTTGTTATAGGGATAAATCTCGCAGAAGATGTTGAGTTCTCTTACTCTGCGGGCAATCAGCTGTGTATACTGCGAACCAAAGTCAAGTATAACCACCTTGTCTTGAGCTGGTGCAGAACTCATTATGATTCAGAATTTCGATCAACCTTGTTCAAGCTTCCTGATTCTTCGAGTTCTTTCATGATTTTATCCAAGACCCCGTTGATGAACTCTTTGCTTTTGGCAGTGCTATAGTTTTTTGCTATTTCAACATACTCATTGATCGTGACCTTAGTTGGAATCGTGCTAAAACCAATCATCTCACATAAAGCCATTTTCATCAAGATCATATCAATGACTGCGATACGATCTGAGTCCCAGTTTTTTAAAGTCGGTTCTATCTGAGCTAATAGAGACGCATCGTCCTCCAGAGTCTTAGAGAATAGATTAAAACCGAAATCCTTGACTGTTTCGTCAGGTGACTTATATTGATAGAAGAAATTATGTTGGTCTTGAGGTAAAGCCTTGAGTGTTTTTTTAACAGCACCAACTACTACAGACTTGTCATCAATCCAAGTACCGTAGTATCCTTCCATAATCTCATTGTAGAGTTCATTCTGCCTACAGAAGCGATACAATTCTAACAGAATTTGAAGATGATCATCGTCCGAGCTTTCCTTAGTGACATAGTCTATATACGCTTGAGTCTTGGCGAACTCGTTATACATAGAGTCATAGTAATCACTCTGAATAAGCTGTTCAATCTCTAAGGGGCCTAATGCTTTTTTAAATTCTGAATTCTTATCAAGATTCTGAATCAATTCATTACTAAATATCTTATCCTTAAATATTTTGTCAAGATCGTTGGGTAGGTGTTTCTTTTTACGATTTTCTAAATCTTTTTGGGCAGTGCGTGTGATATTCAATAGGACAGCAAGATTTAGGAGATACAAGTTAAATGTATCATCTATTGATTTCCAAAATCTTTCCTTCGCAACCTCAGGAGTGAGTTCCTGATCCCTGTTCACCGCAAAGAGCAATTGCATGGCTTTTATGCGTACGCTTCTTCTACTTAACATTTATATCTTTAAAAAATGTAATATTCAACAAATGTATAATATTACCTGATACTTTAGTCGATATAGCTAGCTTTTACACTATCCCAGCTTGGTAATTTTTTATAGTGCCACTTATTTAAGATCGTGCCTTGATCTATGAGTACTATTCCTGGATTAGATCTGACTATTGTTTTGAGCAAGATATCATCAGCTAATCCATAATTAACATCGATATTAAGATCTTCCTTAAAGTCTAATACTTGATCTTCACTGGCGCCTCCAATTGCCATGATCACCTCAGCACCATCAGCTTGGGCGGCGTCTACAAATGGTTTGATGATGTCGCGATATCTATTAGCGTAATCCTCCTTCCACACGTTGTCGGAGTAACTCACTGTACGCTCAGATATAGACTCCACATTTCTCTTTATTTCATAGTCCCTGAGACCATTAACTCGAATTGTATCATATGAATGGATAGTATCCTTCATAATCTTAGTGGCTGGCACACCATCGCCATACAACTTGTAGGCTACAATGAAAACCACTGGCTTTTCATTATTGAGTATGTCATCATTAATTTGGTAACCCTCTAAGTCTGCTATATCGAAATCAGACAATTTAGATTTTTCGATAGTTGGCAGTGATTTGATCTGTTCAAGTTCGAACGATTCTTTGGGATAGTTTTGAAACTCCTTCAGATACTGTGCATAGGGAAGTTGCAAGTATTCTCCCGTTTCTTTATTCGTTATACCATAATGTGTAATCTGCACATTTGCTTGTGCTTCATCTTCTGCTTGCTTAGCCAAATATATGTTCCTATCTTTCTTGAACGGTCTAAAATCGTTTTTAGGAATATCCCATATATAATTGCTAAAGCAGTAAAAAGTGATTCCGACTATGGTCAGTATGACCAGAATGTTGCGAATATTTCGACTGAACAGCTGATGCATACGAGATGGCTTAAACAGAAAGAAAAATCCGGGAATTAATAAGAATACGTCCTTAAGAAAGGATGTCTTAGGTTTTAGTTTGATAAAATCTCCGAAGCATCCACAGTCCGTCACTTTCATGTTGGTATCCTTATATGCCCCCCAATCAGAGAAATTGAAGAAATTGACACCATCTGGCACATATCCTGTCAAATAGGTAAAACCTGTCAAGAAGGTGAAGAAGAGTACAAGAATTAAAAATGCCCAAGAGGTAAATTTGGGCTTGTGACCTAAGATCAACATTAAACCTAAGACAATCTCAAAGACAATCATAAAGACTGAGAAAGCAACAACATACTGAGATAGCAATGGAAATATAGGTGCTATAAATCCGAACCAAGTAGATTCAAATGTTGCTTCAAATTCGGCAAAGTAGTCTTGCATCTTATAGGCTGTACCCAAGGGATCTACGGCTTTTACCCACCCTGAAAACAGAAATAAAGCACCCACATAATTCTGAGCGAAGCTCATCAGTATATTCTTGTGAGCCTTCAATCCGTACACAACCATTAGTGTGAGCAAGACTGCCGCTAAAAGGACCCATGCTAAAAGTGTAAATAAAGTCATTCTACTATGTCTTTTCTTCTAGTTTGATTATTGCGAATACGCTATAATTTATAATATCGTGATAGTTAGCATCGGTGCCTTCTGATATAAGAGTTTTACCCTGATTCTCTTCGATGTTTATGATCCTGTGCACCTTCATCAGGATAATATCTATAATACTCGATACTCTCATCATCCGCCACACTTCGCCGTAGTCATGATTTTTATCGGATAATAACCTTCTTATGCTGGCTATCTGACCCTTATATAACTCTTCTAGCTGGTCGGCGTTTAGTTCTTTTTCCAAATCATCATCAGATAATTGAATCAACGCCATAATCGAGTAGTTGATTAGACCGTAGAATTCAAGATGCAGAGGATCATCTACTTTCTGAACTCCCTTCTCATCGATGGATCTAATACGGCTTGCTTTGATTAATATCTGATCGGTCAGAGATGGGGCTCTGAGCACACGCCAGGACGTACCGTAGTCTTTATTCTTCTTCAGAAAAACATCTAGACATGAATTTAATATCCTATCAAAGGAACTTAACGTTGATTCCATACAGCCAGCCTGTGAAAAGCTTCAAATATACTACTCCCGCTAACAAATAAATAAAATACTAATATATTGATGATTGGAGTTAAGACTACTATGGAGCTAGATCATTATGATACGATTAACAGCCCAGCAGAGGGAATCTATCGGGAGAAAGGAAGTAAGTTCATAAGCTACGCCTACCCATGTAATAGTATCGAGGAACATAAGGCTTCGATCGATTCATTAAAAGGCCTACATCCCAAATCGAATCATATATGCTATGCGTATCGAATCGGACTGATGGGAGCAGAATTTAGGATGAATGATGACGGAGAGCCATCAGGTACTGCAGGCAGGCCGATATATAATGAAATCTTGAGTCAAGGATTGTCGGATATACTTGTGGCTGTAGTTAGGTATTTCGGTGGAACCAAGCTCGGTGCCACAGGACTTATACGAGCATATAAGACTGCAACAATAGATAGTCTATCGGCGTCATCACGTATTACTAAATACATATCAGAGCAACGGATAATTAATTATCCGATTGACATTATGGGACGGCTCTATGAAGTGCTAAAATCCGAAAATATTGATATTGTAGAAAGTAAGTTCGAACCAAAACCACATCTCCTGATTTCATGTAGAAAGTCTCTTATAGACATAAAGATGCTTGCGATCACTGCTAAAATTCATGGCTATGCTCCCGATCAAATTGATAATAGCTTTACATCTGAGCTAATCACTATAAATTCTGTTATATGATAGTTGGCATTACAGGGGGTATTGCCTCCGGCAAGACATACTGTGCAGGCATATTTGAGAGCTTGGGGGTACCCGTATATTATTCAGATTATCGTGCCAAGCAGATCATGATAGAAAATACGGATGTCATACTTGATATTACTACACTATTTGGTGCTGAATCCTATCTAAGTGATGGCTCCCTAAATCGAAAGCATCTGTCAAGTCAAATTTTCAATAATAAAAAGCTCCTCCAGAATATGAATGCCATTGTTCATCCTGCTGTACGCAATGACTTTATTGCCTGGGGGCACTCTCAATTAAAGGAAAATCTCTATGTAATTCAAGAAAGCGCCTTGTCGATTGAAACAGGGTCCTACAAATTGATGGACAAATTGATAGTCGTTGATGCACCTAAGCAAGAACGAATACGCCGTGTCATCGATAGAGATGGTGCAACTAAAGATGAGGTGATTAAACGAATGAACAATCAACTACCTAGTGCCGAGAAAAGAAAGGTGGCAGACTATATCATCGACAACTATGAAGATCCCAAGATAATCTCTAAAGTGCTCGCTATACATTTTGACTTGCTTCGACAAGCCCATCAGCAGGAGGCTTCTTAACTTCATCAGGGTACTCCACCCGTATATGGTTGATATTACGAAGCATCGCCTTAAAAACTTCAACCGACTTCTGAAGATCTTCGAAACTCAACTTAGAATCAGACAACTGATCGTTATTAATCTTGTAGTTCACAATCTTCTCAACTAACTCATCGATGTCTTTGCCTGTTGGATTTTTGAGACTCTTACTCGCCGCTTCAAGACTATCCGCAATCATCAGAATAGACTCTTCCTTCGTTTTAGGTCGTGGACCGGGGTATCTGAATAGGCTCTCGTCAAATTCTTTATCGGGGTTAGAGCTCAGCTGATTCCTGTAGAAATACTCCACTCGAGTATCGCCATGATGAGATTTGATAATATTGATAATTGGCTTGGGTAGCCCTGCTTTTTGAGCCATCTTGACCCCTTCAGCACAGTGAGCAATTATCGCTCGAGCACTCTCAAAGTTGTTCAGTTGATCATGTGGATTTATACCACTCTGATTTTCGATGAAAATCATCGGGTTATGTAGCTTACCAATATCATGATACAAGGCTCCAACTTTGATCATCGTAGTATTAGCGCCTACGGCATCACCTGCTGCTTCGGCGAGGTTGGCAACTTGCAAGCTATGTTGTAATGTGCCCGGAGCGTTAATAGACAAGTCTTTAAGCAAGGGTTGATTGAGATCCGCAAGCT